>JAHDIS010000020.1 GCA_020630695.1 Paracoccaceae bacterium
GACCCCCCGGGATATTTCAGGCACAAAGAAGCCCCGGCCTTAGCGGAACCATGTGTCCCAGCCTTCGAGATAGTATTCGAGCAGGGCATGGGTCTGGATGGTATTGATCTCAGCCTCAACGCGGCTGGTATCCCCATCGAAGACCTGCGCCATTTGCCAGACATCCGGTGTCAGGAAACGCAAGCCATCGGGCAGAGCCAACTGACGCTCTGCGAGTGGGGAAAAACTGGCCATGGAAAAGCCCCAGTCGCCAAAGCTGGGCAAATAGACGTGGTATGGCAGAACCGACAGGCCAGCGCCCGGCGAGACCGGGTTGCGAGTTGCCTCCAGCGTGTTCACGATTGACCAATAGGCCTGACGGGCAAAAAGTGGCGAGCCCGACTGCGTGACCAGCAATCCTGTGGATGACAGCCGTTCGACCAGAAAATGGTAAAAGCTGCGGCTGTAGAGTTTGGACAGAGCGAGATTTTTGGGATCCGGCAGATCCAGAATGATCACGTCATAGCTGTCTTGCGCTGTTTCGATGTATCGCCATGCGTCCATATTCGTGATCGAGACACGCGGATCGGAGAGCGCGCGATCATTCAAGAGCGACAGTTCTGGATGGTCGCGGAAAAGCGCGGTTACACGCGGGTCAAGGTCGACCAGCGTGACCGTTTCGACGTCGCTGTACCGAAGAACTTCGCGCGCGGCCATCCCATCGCCGCCACCGAGGATGAGGATATTGTTGCGACGCGGCGCGCGGGCCATGGCCGGATGCACCAGCGCTTCGTGATAGCGATGCTCATCGCGGCTGTCGAATTGAATGGAGTGGTCCAGAAACAGGCGCACCCGCCCCTGAAAGCGCGTGACGGTGATTTGTTGATAGGGCGTTGCTTCGGAGAAGATCACATCGTCTTCGAACAGCTGGACCTCAGCGATGGAGACCAGTCGTTCCGATTGAACCAGAGCGAGCGCGGATACGGCAAGCGCTGCGCCCCATAGCCCCCATTGCATTCGAGAGGCCTGTTCCCGGAACAACCAAAGCGACAGCCCTGCAACCGCGAGGTTCAGGCAGCCAAAGAACAGACTGGCGGACATCAGACCAAGGTGAGGGATCACCAGCAGAGGAAAGGCAAGTGACGCCACCAAAGCGCCGACGTAGTCCACGCTGAGAACATTTTCGAAACGGAATTCCGGCGCTCCGATTTCCTTGAGCACCCGCGCGATCAGCGGGATTTCCATTCCCGACAACACTCCGACAGCAATCAGCATGCCATAGAGCGCCAGGGCCACGTCACCTGTCCATGCGTAGGTAAAAAACAGAACCGGTGCCATGAAACCGCCCAGCACACCCAGTGCCAGTTGGGCCCATATGAAACCCGGCATGGCCCGCTGGACGAAACGCGATGCCCATGCGCCCAGCCCCATGGCAGACAGGAATACCCCGATCACAAGACTGAACTGTCGCACGCTATCGCCCAGCAGATAGCTGGAGACCGTGGCCGCGATCAGTTCGTAGATCAGGCCTGCAACCGCAATGATAAACGTTGCGGCCAGCAACCAGATCTCGCGCATACGGGCGTGCCCGGCGCCGTTTTGCTGCGCCGTGTCCGTTTCCGTCACGATGTGATCACGGCTCCGATGATCAGGGCAAGCGAGATAAAGACCGATCCGATCAGCACTGCGAGAGCAACGTTCTGATCTTCTTCGATCTCCTTGACGACCGAAAAATGTGCCATGCGGTTGATGAGCCACCAGCACAGTCCCATGAGTACAACGCCCAAGAGCGTGTAAAACACGGTGCTGACGATTTCGGCGAATTGAATGGTGATATAGGCGTCCATGTTGCCCCCTTTTTGGCGTTACTTGATGCGGCCTCCGCCGACGAATGTGCCGCCCGATCCGGCGCGCACGGAACGATCCAGATCAAAGCTCTCTCCACCGGCACCGTGATAGCCGACATAGGCTGTCGCTGCGATGGCCGTTGTGGCGAAGACGATGAAAACGATGCGAACGAAGCTCATGTCAATCATCGCTCCAGTCGCTGTGCGCCCAGCGGCGCCGGTTGTGAATGAAACGGCCCGCACCGAACAAAGCGGCAAACAAGGCAAATCCAATCGCCAGCAAATAGAGATACCAGCCGGATGCCATGCCCGTTCGTGCACTGACCTCGACACGCGACGCATCGCGCCCGCCTGATCCCCATGTCCCCTGCTCCACTGCGCTGAGCGTCAGGGTGTAAGTGCCGGGAACAGTGGGCAGAAAGTACAGTGATGCGCTGCGATTGCCTTCGGTCCAACTGCCATCCGCATCAGTCCCGAAGTAATACTCCATGGTTCGCCCCGCCTCGAACAGCAATTCGTCATTGGGATCATAGAGTTCCAGATCCACATAGGCCCAACTGTTCGACACATTGGAAGACAGGTAGATCCCAGCCAGCCTGCGCTTTGGATCGGTGATCTCAATAGACACGTCGCGTGGCAGTTGGCTAAAGCCAACCGTTACTGGGTCAAGGACCGTCCGGCCGGGCCAAAACGACAACAGCACAGCCAGCACCAATGCAACCGCCGCAAACGTCAGACTGGCACGCGTCAGAAACCGGGTTTCGCTCCAGCCTTTGTAGGGCTGCACAGCATGAACGCCGCGGGGGCTGAGCGCCTCCGGATCGAGCCCGAAAGCCGCCAGCGTCTCAGGCCCATCAAGATAGGTAATCCTGTGAATTTCCCGTTCCTGTCCGGTCTGCGCAAAATCCAGCATGGCGCCATCGGAAATGGCCGAAACCGAGGTGGTTTGCTCACCGTTGCTCGGAGACCATGTGAATTCGCCTTCCGCAAAGATCACAGAGCTGGTCGAGGTCTGGAGGTATTTGAACGACTCGCCGTTCATAGAGACCTTTGGCGGCGTTTCGGCCGTTTCCACCCAGCGGGTTCCGATCCAAAGATTGCTGCGCACGCCGCGCACACGGCGCGCAAAGGTCAGGTGCCCGTCTTCCAGCGTCAGCCAAGCATAACCATGGGTCGCCGAATAAAGTTGGTGATCCACCCATTCCCAGCTTTTGCCGGCCCAGGTTTCGCGATGTGCCAGAATTCCGACGACCGTCCACTGCACATCGTGCAGCGTTCCGTGGCTGCCCAGGGCAAAGGGCGTGTCGGGACGTTCGACATTGGAAAACTTGCGAAGCGCCTTGTAACCATCAAGCGCGTCAAGTTCGGTGCCGCAATAGGGGCAGATGTGCGTGGTCACACGGCCACCGCCCAGAATATCCAGTCCCGCGCCGCAGGCGGTGCAATCAATCGCGCCTAATGTGGGTGCGCGGCTCATGTATCGACCCTCACCACCACATCGAAGGGATCAAACCAGTATCCAACATACCAGCTTTGACCGCCCTCCCAGAACTCACCGGACAAAAGCTCACCACCCGGCCCGGACGCATTGAGAAACGTGTAGGTTTCGCCGACTTCCAGTTGCTCACCGAATGAGCCACGCAAAGCCACGCATTCGGCTGCATCTGCTTCGGTCACCTGCCAGTCGTCGTCGCGATAGCGAAAGGGTGTTCCGACCCGGGCGGTGCGTGCGACGCGCGGCCAGAAATCCTTGGTGATCGGATATTGAAGAACAACGTCTCCCTCATCGACGGAAACCCAGCAGCCGCGCTGGTCTTCGTCGAAGCCCCAGTATTCATCCCACCAGCCGCGACCGTAGGAAAACCGTGCGTGACCGGTGATCTGAATCAGCGCCTTTCCCAGACGCACGGCGTCACCGACACCGAAAAGCGCCGGACCATCATGCATCTGTCCGGCATTGCCCGCATCATGCAACTGTGCCCCGTCCACATAGAGCGTGGTTCCGCAAGACGGACAGGTCAGCATGGTGATGTGCCTGATCTGATCTGGCACGCGGTCACCGCAATTGGGGCAGTTGTGATCGCTCATAGTGATGAAATCGCAAGTTGCGCGTCGAAGTTCAACGGCGAAATGATTGGTACATACGACAAGTCAGGTAATCCTGCCTCGCGAAACGTGTTAGGGCGCTTCGATGGAAATCGACAGGTAATAATAACGATCGTCCCCTCCGTCGTAGATCGAGCGGGTCAGGTAGGACAACCCAAGCTCGGGCAACCACATCAATTCATCAATGTCGCCATTCCCGTACCGGACGTCAATTGGGATGGCAGCGTACTCGCACGCGCCGAAACTGACCCCCGTTTCCTGCCCGAAACTGTAGAGTTCTGTCTCACTGCTCGGCTGACCATTTTCGGTCAGGACATACTCGGCCGAGTAGGTCGAGCCAGCTTTGGGCAACGGCAGTTCACCGGGTGGCATCGCATAGGCATAGGTGGACCGCGTGGCCAAGTCGAGCGCGCCGCTTTCATCTATGTCTACGACTTCCAAAAGATACAGGCCGCGCGCCAACAGGACCCGCGTGACCGGGTCATCCCCGATGAAATAGATGGATTGAAGACTGCTCTCTCCGAAGGTCGTAAAGACCTCTGCATCACCACCACTGACCTCGAACCGGATACCGGTTGAAAGATCATTCGCGGTTGGACAGGCCGCAATTGCGGCAGAAGGTGCGGCCAACAAAGCCAGTCCGATCAACGGGCGCATGACGGAAATCCCTTTGGAAAATACCTAACCCAGTGAAAGCTGTTCTGCACGACGGGTCAAGAATTTTGAAACCAAAAGGCTTGATGTTTTGGATTAAGTAAATACCGTAATTTAATGTTTTTATTTAACTTTAATGTTTTTACTTTTGGCCAATGGTGCGTAATCACATCGGCAAGGTTTGATGTCCAGCAAAGGCGTTTGGTCCAAACAGTCCAAACCACGAACCGTAACACGGCAGCCTTCAGCCCGGATCAATCGAACAACAGAGGTGCCAATCGGGTTCGGCCTGAGCGGAGAGCGCAGTGAAAAGGTGCCTCTGAAAACCCCGTCCTGTCCGGGGTTCTGTGTTAACAGATCCCGACGTGCCCGGTGCAGCCAATAGAGCACCTCAATCCGGTCAAACCCATCCAGCCCAAGCAAAGCGGGCGCGTAGTCTGGCTTTAGAACCAGCGTGCACTCCGGCCCCTCTTCACTGCCCTGTCGTGGGCAATCGGCGCGCTCCGGAAAGGGCGTTTCGATGTGTCCTATGAACCGGAGCGCAGCGTCATCATCAGGCGCAATGGCCAGCCTTTGTTCGCCCGGTCTCAGCGCATCTTCCTGCGACATCTGTTTCCTTTCGCAACCTGCCTTAGGCTATGCTGGTTTCGAACACAGGGAAAGCATTGCGCAGCTCAGATGCTCAACCCAGCGTTTCGCGCAACACGCCAGCCGCCGGAACTGTGCCCGCCTCGCAGTCAATAGACTGGCCCGAATAGTTGAACCAAAACCGCTCGGCCCCTGTGTCGCGCCGCCTCAGTCCCACTGGCATCACCGTGACTTCCAGACCGGCCTGCGCGCACAGGTCTGCCACGAGGCGGTCCAACCCGGCTTCGTCCAGCCATGCGCCATTATAAGTGACCGACCCTGCGCGCACCGCAACGGTTGTCCCATCTTGCAAAGACAGCACCGGTTGCGCGGTGCCTTCCAGCGTTTCCAGCCAATTCTGCACGGATCCGCCCCCTTCCAGTGGGCGCGGCAGATCCGGTCGCAATGTTTCAAGTCGCGCCACCAGTGTGTCCAACCCATTCCATCCGGGCGGCAGCGGCGTCGGGATCGAGAAATGCGCATCGCGTGCCGCGCTGCGCGGCCCGATCAGGATCTGTGCCCCACTGTTGTTCAAGGCCTCTTTCAGCGGGTCGGGCATGTGCATCATGCCCGGTACAAGGATCAAATCATATTCCTCAAGACCCGTGGCATCTGGCGGCAGAATATCCACGGATAGGCCAGCCCGCCGCAACGCACGATAATGATCGAAAACAAGACCAAAATAGCTCAGACCCTGCCCTTGCGGCTGTACATTCCACGACCATTCAGCCGCATAATCAAAGATCAAACCGACATTTGATTGCACTATTTCAACATTTTTGGTATTTTTCAGCTCCATGGCGACGTGCGCTGCTTCATCGGCACCCGGTGCGTTTTCACTATCCGGCCGCAACAAGCCTGCGTGCAACTGTTCCTGCGCAAACGGCGCCTGGCGCCAGCGGAAATACAGGACCGCCTCAGCGCCATGGGCAAAGGCTTCCCATGTCCAAAGCCGCACCATGCCGGGCAAGGGCGCTGGATTGTAGGGTGCCCAGTTCACCGGACCGGGCTGTTGTTCCATGACCCAAAGACGTGGCTTTGCACCGTTTGATCCGGCGCGGCCAACCGCGCGATAGAGATCATGGTGGAACGCCTGAAAATCCGGATCGCCCTGCCGCGCGTAGGCCCGCTGTGCCTGTTCACTCGCCCCGACCCGATCTTCCAGAAAGCCCAGCGGATAGCTGTCCCAGCTCGAGATTTCGAGATCAGCGCCAACCGCAAAGTGATCAAAGTCCGTCACGCGGCCCATGTAGTTGTGGGCAATTGGGGCCGTGGTGTATTCCCGGATGATTTCGACCTGCGCCCGGTTGAACCGGACCACCTGCTCGGAGCTGAACCGCCGAAAGGCCAGCACATGCGCGGGGTTTGGCTCGGTCACTGTCAGGTTTGGCAAATCGATATCGTCAAAATCCCGATATTCCATCGACCAGAACACATTGCCCCAAGCGGTGTTCAGAGCCTCGATGTCACCCGCGTTTCCCTCTTGCGCCGGAAACTGCACACGCAGCCAATCTCGAAACGCATCGCGTGCGGCTTGCGAATAGGAAATGACGGTGTCGTGGCAACCGTATTCATTGTCCGTCTGCCAAGCAGCAACACAAGGGTTTTGGCCGTAGCGTTCGGCCAGCATGCGCACGATGCGGCGCGATTCCTGCAGATAGCCGCTGTGAGAAAAACAGTAGTGGCGGCGCGATCCAAATCCGCGCGTTTGCCCCTGTGCATCCACTGCCAGCATGTCCGGGTGCTTATCCACGACCCAGCGCGGCGGCGTTGCGGTTGGAGTGCCCAGCACGACTTTAAGGCCCGCCTGCCCCAGAATGTCGATCGCGCGATCCAGCCAGTCCCAATCAAAGGCACCGGGCTCTGGTTCGATCCGGGACCAGGCAAATTCACCGATACGCACCCATGTCAGGCCAAGCTGCGCCATGCGCTGCGCATCGCTGGACCAGATCGTTTCATCCCAATGCTCGGGGTAGTAGCAGCAGCCCAGAGTCCGTTCCATTGTCGCATCCTTTGATCTTGGAATGAGAATAGCCTGACGGCGGCGTTCAGGCCCATTGATTTGTGTGACCGGCTCAGCAGGG
Source organism: Paracoccaceae bacterium (assembly GCA_020630695.1). Classification (GTDB taxonomy): domain Bacteria; phylum Pseudomonadota; class Alphaproteobacteria; order Rhodobacterales; family Rhodobacteraceae; genus Thalassococcus_A; species Thalassococcus_A lentus. Next base: position 7,298 of record JAHDIS010000020.1, read on the forward strand.
TCTGTGGCTACAGAATAACCCGATGTTCGGCCTGCCCGCGAAAGGTGGTTTCATAGCCAAAGGTCTGCCCGGCCTGCTGTTCACAATCAGGCGCGCCAACCGCTGCACTGGTCGCAAAAAGCGTGCTCAGATGCGTCCCACCAAAACAAGGGCAACTGATCTGGCTGGCGGGAAAGGCGTAGGCCTGCGCAAACTGACCTTCAGCATTATACCGCGCCACACGCTCGGCACCCCACTGTGCATTCCAGAAGTTGCCATCAGCGTCCACGACGGCCCCGTCCGGATTGAGACCGTCGGCATTCAGATCCAGCCAGTTCTCCGGATCGCCGGTTGGCCATCCCTCGTTGTCCAATGCCACCCGTTTGATGACGCGCGTTGGCGTATCCGTGAAATAGGCATGGCGACCGTCCGGGGAAAAGCAAATCGCGTTCGACACGGTGATCGCGGCATAGAGTTTGCGCAAAGTGCCGCGATAGTAGCGGTAGATTGCGCCTGCGCCGGGTTCGAGGTTGTAACCCATGGTGCCAATCCAGAACCCACCATAAGGGTCTGCCCGCCCGTCATTGGAGCGGGTCACCGGATCATCGGCCTCAAGCGGCAGCAAGTGCGTTTCAGCGCCACTTTCCAGATCGAATGTGATCAGGTCCCGCGCTGTCGCGATCAAAAGCCGGTTTTTATCCAACCATCCAGCCGCCGAAACGCAGCGATCAAAAGTCCATTGGCGTTGGCCAGACGGGGCATTTTCAAACAGGGTTTTCCCTAGAATATCGAACCAGAACAGGCTTTGGCGTTGCGGATGCCACAAAGCGCCCTCACCCAGTTGGCAGCGCGTGTCCGAGACAACAAAGGCCGTCATGCGACCGCTGCGTCGTAGGCTGCAACCATATCACGGGCGCGGGCCAGAACGTCTTCGCGCGACCGGCCCGGTACGTAAAGCCCCGTGCCAATGCCAAACCCTGTCACTCCGGCCTCAAACCATTGGGCGAAATTTTCGGGCCCTACACCGCCAACGGCGTAGGTTTTGGTTTCCGAAGGCAACACGGCACGCATGGCCTTGATCCCGCTGGTTCCGACCAATCCGGCCGGAAAGAACTTGAGTCCGTCTGCGCCATTGCGCAGCGCGGCAAAGGCTTCGGTCGGGGTCATGACGCCGGGGTAACTGGCCATACCCGCCTGCTTGGTCGCAACGATCACGCGCGGGTTCATATCCGGGCTGACCACCATCTGAGCCCCAATTTGCCCCAGCCGCAGAACGTCGTCCGGCGAAAGCACCGTTCCGGCCCCAATCATCCCGGCCCCATTGGCCACGGCCAGCATCGCCGCAATGGAATCGAAGGGATCCGGTGAGTTCAGCGGCACTTCGATCTTGTCAAAGCCAGCCTCCAGCAACCCTTCGACCATGGCGGGAGCTTCTTGTGGGGTGATGCCGCGCAGGATCGCGATGATCTCGCGGCTCATGTGACGATTTCCTGCAAAGAGGCGCGCGCCGCCTTGAGACCTTCAAGGGTCATGCGCTCGGCGTCTGCCAGCGTCACCGGCACACCCTGCGCCTGCAGAGCGCCACAATAGGCATTCGCAATGCCACGTGCACCCAGTACGGCAATGTTCTGACCCAGCCAGTAGGGTCGCGCAGCGGCCAACTCCATACCAATCAGCAGACCCGACAACCGAGACCGCGCGACGGCGGGATCGAGACTGTCCAACAGGGATTCGGCCCGCAGGGCAAATAGATCTGACGCAACACCCGCCGGACGGCCCATCGCGTGGCTAACGGCGGCAAGGAAGGCGTCGTTTTCCCAACCGTCTTCGTTGACTGAGTGACGAAGCACGGATTGTTCGGACAAAAGCGCAAACATCTCACCGGTCAAATAAGTACGGAAGCTGACAATCTCGCCTGCGCTGACCTGTACCCACTTCGTATGCGTGCCCGGCAGACAGATAATGCCGTCAAAATCCTTGTTCAGCGCCAGAAACCCGGCAACCTGAGTTTCCTCGCCGCGCATCACATCTGCCGGGCTGGTCTGCTTTACCCCCGGAAGGATATGCACCAGCAGTTTTCCATCGCGCACCGGGGCGCGCACGGCCTCGGCGGCTGAGGGCGGTGTGCAGGGTGCTGTCGCATAAGGCGCTTCGGCCCAGCCCTGCCGGCTGCCAGCCATTCCACATGCAAAAACGCGCAGAACATCGCCCTGGGGCTCTTGTGGCAGCTCGGCGATCAGCTTTTTCAGCGCGGGTTCAAACCCATCCCGGGTCAGACCACCCATGCCATCGGCGCTGTGAACCTTGGCCAATACATCGCTGCCGCGCAGGTGCCACAGCCGCATGTGCGATGTGCCCCAGTCTACCGCGATCCAGTCTTCCGACGCCATGGCGCCCCCCTATCCTGCCACCGTGACAACGCCGCCGTCGACAGCGATGCATTGCCCGGTCATCATCCGGCTGGCCTTGGACGCAAGGAACAAGGTTGCCTCAACGATGTCCTGTTCGACCAAATGCTCCTTAAGGCATTGGCGTTCCAGATGCCCGGCCAGTGCCTCGGGCGTCGCCCATTTGTCTTTTTGCTTTTGCGTGAGCACCCAGCCGGGTGCAAGCGCGTTTACACGAACGCCGTCAGAGCCGAATTCCCGTGCAAGGCTGCGCGTCATGGCCGTGATTGCGCCATTCGCAGCGGTGTAAGATGCGTAACCGGCGTTGCCCATCATATAAGAGATCGAGCTGAAGTTCACGATCGCACCGCCGCCTGCCTGCTTCATGCCTTCCAGAACGGATTGACAGGCAAAGAAGTAGGCCTTGAGGTTGATCGCCTGAGACCAGTCCCAGAAACTTTCGTCCACTTCGAGCGTCGCATGACGCTGATCATTGGCAGCATTGTTGACCAGAACCGTCACAGGGCCGTGGGCCTCTGCCGCCTGTCCAACAGCCGCCTTCAGCGCCGCTACGTCGGTGATGTCACAAGGGATGAACAGCGGACGGCTGCCATGCTTTGCTTCCATTTCATCGCAAAATGCGCTGGCGTCGGACCGCTGAACAAAAGCCACCTTCGCACCTTGCTGCAAAAATCCGTCTGTCAGAGCGGACCCAATGCCAGAGCCGCCTCCGGTGACAAAGACCGAGGCCTCTTTGAGGTCGTGGAACGTACTGTGCATTATGCTGCTTTCTTGTTGGAACGTGCCCAGGCCGGAACCCAGTCACCATGCGCTGCGAGCAGATCGCTCACAAGGCTTCGGATCTGCCGCAAGTCAAGCTCGGCGGCGGTGTGAGGATCCATCATGGCGGCGTGATAGAGGTGCTCGGGCGCTTCATCCACCAAGGCCCGAACTGTCAATTCCTGCACGTTGATCTGGCTGCGCATAAGCGCGGTCAGCTGCGGTGGCACATCATCGACGACCGATGGCTGAATGCCATTGGCATCCACGAGACAAGGCGTTTCGACAGCCGCGCCTGTTGGCAGCTGCGGCATCTGTCCCCGGTTCGGCAGGTTGCCATAGATGGTGTAGGGCGTGTTGGTGATCATGGCGTTCATGATCTCTGCGCCAAATTCATGGCTCTTTTCATGCGCGACCTGTGCGGCTCCTTTAAGCGCTTCGGCCTGTTCGGCCCATTCTGCGCGCTGTTCGATGCACCGTTTGGGATATTCATCCAGCGGGATGTTGAAGGTTTCAATCAAGTCTTCGCGGCCATCCTTGATGAACCAAGGCACATATTCGGCCAGATGTTCGGACGACTCTGTACAGAAATACCCAAGGTGATCCATCACTTCGTAGCGCACCGTATTGGCGCAACGCGGCATCAACAACGGCGGCTTGGGCAAGCGGCCTTCGGCGTAGCCACGGCGCAGGTCCGGATAGATGTCCCGGCCCTGATGTTTGAAATCGAGGAAAAAGGCGACGTGGTTCACACCCGCAACACGATAGGTGAATTCGTGTTTGGGCAATTCCAGATCATGCGCGATTTCTTCAACCGTGTTTTGCACCGAATGGCACAAACCCACCTGTTTGATGTGCGGATAGCGTTCCGCCAGCGCCCATGTGTTGATTGCCATCGGGTTTACATACTGCAGCAGCAAAGCATCCGGGCACAGTGCCGCCATATCCTCTGCAACGGCCCAGAGATGCGGAACGGTGCGCAGACCGCGCATGATACCGCCAATGCCCAGTGTGTCCCCGATGGTCTGGCGCAGGCCGTAGCGGCTTGGGATTTCAAAATCCGTCACCGTGCAGGGCTCGTACCCGCCGATCTGGAAGGCCGTGACTACAAAATCGGCGCCATCCAAAGCCGCGCGGCGATCCTGTGTGGCTGTCACGGTCGCACCCGTGTCCATGGTGGCAATCATGGCGCGCAGCAGCGTCGCGCTTTCTTCCAGGCGCTGCGCATCAATATCCATAAGGGCAAAGTCTGCGTTGCGAAGGCTTTCGAAATGCAGGCAATCGCCAAGGATGTTTTTCATGAAGATCGTGGAGCCCGCTCCGATAAAGGCGATCTTTGTCATCGTCGTTCCCTATTTGACGGCACCGAGGGTCAGCCCGGCGATGAAGTGTTTCTGCATGGCAAAGAACATGATGACCGGTGGGAGGGCGGCCACGATGCTGCCCGCGCTCATCAGGTGATACTGCGCCACGAATTGCGAATTGAACGAGGTGATACCAGCCGTGACCGGCTGTGCATCCGGGCCTTGGGTCAACACCACGGCCCAGAAATAATCGTTCCAGATGAAGGTAAAGATCAGTACCGCCAGCGCAGCGATGGCCGGGCGCATCAGGGGCAGCACGATGTACCAGAAGATGCGCCATTCCGCGATGCCTTCGACACGAGCCGCTTCGATCAGCTCGTAAGGCAGCGCACGGATAAAATTGCGCATGAACAGCGTGCAGAACCCGGTCTGGAACGCGATATGGAACAGCACCAGACCAATTTTGGTGTCGTACAGCCCCATATTCACAGTCAAATCGCGCACAGGCACCATCAGGATCTGAAACGGCACAAAGTTACCTGCGATAAACATGAAGAATATCAAAAGGTTGCCGCGAAACCGATAGATGCCCAGCGCGAACCCCGTCATGCAGGACAGCGCCACCGCGCCGATGACCGTCGGCACAGTGATCAAGAGCGAATTGAGCAGATATCGGGGCATATCGCTTTCGAAAAAGACTTTGCCGTAGTTGGTAAAGAACTCGAAGGACGACGGCATGCCCCAGTAGTTGCCATTGGTAAAGTCCGACAAAGGCCGGATCGAGAACAGGCCGACGGCCAGCAATGGCAGCAACCACAGGATCAGCGCCAATGGAACAAGCGTTTGATAGGTGATCTGCGCCGCGCGCGGGCGTTTCTGAATGGGTGTCGGGAACATCTCAGACCTCCTGTACGCGCAGCGGCAAGCTGGCTTGCAGCTTTTTCGTCAGACCACCGCGCACGGTGTCGTAGGATACGAAAATCCGGTGCTGCAGTTCGTCGGTTGGAACAGTTGGCGGCAGTTGCACCCACGATCGGTGGAAATAGGGTGCGCGCTGCGCCACGCCGGTCTCGATTAACATCGTTGCAGTCTCGGTGTCCGGCGTCTTGACGCTGACGCCAGGATTGACGGCGCCAATGCATGTGAACATCTTTCCGCCCACCTTCCAGGCATCATGCGCCTGGTCAAACGGATGGGTCAGCTCGGCACCAGGCAGCCCTTCTGCGATGGTGTTTACGCGGTCGCGCAGATCGGGTTGGCCGTTCATCGACGCGCCCCCTTCTCATCGCGGTACATGGACCACAGGAAGTAGCCGATAAAGACCAGCATGATCAGGAACAGAACGACCGCGATGGCCGAGCCGTACCCCATTCGGAACCCATATTCTGACAGCGCCTTTTCGAACATGTAGAACGACAGCACGCGGGTTGATCCGAAGGGTCCGCCGTTGGTCATGATCGAAATCAGATCGAACGAACGAAGCGCGCCGATAATAGTGACAACAAAGGCGATAAAGGTCGCAGGCTTGAGTTGCGGGATGATGACGTACCACAACATCTTCCAGCCTTTTGCGCCGTCCAAACGCGCCGCTTCGACCTGTTCGGGATCCACGGCGTTCAAACCGGTCAGGTAAAGGATCATGCAATAAGCCGTCTGCGGCCAAAGCCCCGCGGCGATGATGCCATAAGTGGCCAGCGTCGGATCGCCAAGGATGTTCACAGGCCCTGCCCCAAAGACTCCGAGCACAAGATTCAGCAATCCTTCGCGTGGAAGGTAGAACCACGAAAACACCAGCCCCACGACCACCTGAGAGATCACAAATGGAAAGAAAAACAGGGACTTGTAGATACGGATGCCCATGATGGTCTGATTGAGGAACAGCGCAATGAACAACCCCGCCGGAATGGCCAGCAAATACAGCGCCAACCATTTAACGTTGTTCCACAGTGAAATCTCAAAGGCCCGGTCGGTCATCAATTCCTGATAGTTCCGAAAACCGACGTATTCGCCCTGCTCCGATAGCTCCCCCAGACCATTCCACTCGAACGTCGAGATATAGAAGCTCTGAAAAATCGGGATGATCACGTAGACCGCAAAGAACAAAACACCCGGTGCAAGAAAGAGCAAAGGCGTGATCGTCATGCGATTGCGCTGCATCCAGCTGCGCGGAATGGTCGGGTCTGTTGCGGCTGTCATGTGGGCTCCTCCTGCGGACCATCGCGTCCGGGCACATCATGCAAAAACCCAATGTCAGGGCTTGTGAATGCTGTCCCTATCCAAAACCGGATTTTGGGGATGAAAAGGGCGCGCGACAAGCATCGCGCGCCCAGAGTTCGGTATTACTTGTAGATACGCTGACGCGCCTGTTCCATACGGCCCAGGATGTCGTCCAGGTTATCAGGGAAAACCATGAATTCCTGCAGACCTTCCATGCCGATCGACGCCATTTCAGCTGGGAAATCGCGATCGAAGAACTGCGCGATGCCGCCGGTTGCGTTCTGGCTCAGCATTTCAAAGCCCTGCTGGATGAATTCATCATCCGCAACCGAAGAGTTCGCGTTGATTGGCAGCTGGCCAAGACCGTCCGGACCGTTGATCTTGGACTGAACGTCAGCCGAGGTCACGAACTGAAGGAAGGCTTTTGCCGCGTCTACGTTGCTTGCGCCCGATGCGATATGGAACGTGTCGGTCGGGGCGTCTTCACCCATCGGCACATCTGCGATCTTCGGGAACTGGTAGAAGTCGATCTGATCATCAGTCAGACCCGCTTCACGCAGGTGCGGAACAGCAAAGTTACCGATCAGGTAGGCTGTCGCCTCACCGTTCACAACAAATGGCAGCGCTTCCTGCCAGCTGTATGTCTGGTGATCGTCGATGAACGCGCCCATGTCGATCAGCTTGCGCCAGTTGGCGAAAGTTTCGCGAACGCGATCGTCAGTCCATGCGACCTTGCCCTGTGCCAGTTCCATATGGAAATCAAAGCCGTTGGTGCGCATGTTCAGGTAGTCGAACCAGCCGCCGGCAGTCCACAGGAACTTGGAGCCGATCGAATAGCACTTCTTGCCCGCGTCGAGGATTTTCTGGCAGTTGGCCATTTCTTCTTCGAAGGTGGCTGGCTCTGCGAGACCCAGTTCCTTGAAGATGTCCTCACGGTAGTAGATGCCCCACTGGTAGTAGGAATAGGGCACGCCCCACTGTTTGCCATCGATGGTCATGGCGCCCTTAACAGCGTCCAGACCCGGCAGATCGCCGCCCGAGTACATATCCGAGATGTCCATGAACAGACCGGATTCGACGTAGGGCAGCATGCGGTTGGCAGCATACCAGTTCACGACGTCGGGCGGGTTGGCCGACAGCGCGTTGCGAATCTGGCTTTTCCAAGCTTCCCGATCGACAATCTCCAGCTCCACTGTGAGATCAGGGTGCATTGCACCGAAATCCGCAGCGAGACCTTCCATGATTGCGCGGGGCGCAGGGTTCGACATGTCGGACATGATACGCAGCGTGCCTTCGAGATCTGCATGAGCAGGCGCGGCAAGTGCAGTTGTCATCGCCAGCGCAGCGGCTGCCGAGGTGAATTTGCGAAGCATGGTATCCTCCCTATCGCTTCAACATCTGTAACGACCCACCCAAAATTTCACGGCCTAGAGTCTGGTGCTTCTAGTTTCATTATGTGAAACTTTGTTTTGGATATTGAAAACTTAACCCCGACTCGCCTATGCTTGTCAACAGCCCTGACAAACACGCGCCACAAGAGCGCCGGGCACGGGAGGAGATGAAACGATGGCCGCAGCCGGTGAAGGTACAGTTGCAAAGGCGCTGGAAGTGTTGGACCGGGTTGCCGGTTACGGCAGGCCAGTCAAGTTCTCGGAACTGCTGGATGACAGCCCCTACCCCAAGGCGACTCTCTACCGGTTTCTGCAAACTCTGACCGGACAGCGGATGCTGTCTTATGACCCCGATCGCGGAACCTATGCGCCGGGCATGCGGCTTGTCCGGCTGGCCCACGCGGCCTGGCAACAAAGCTCACTTGCACCCATAGCGCGTCCGCACCTCGATACTCTGTCGGAACGTCTGGGCGAAACCGTTCATTTGGCGCAGCTGGACAACGGCCAGGTGCTCTATGTCGACAAACGGAATGCGCGCACGCCTGTGCAAATGTACAGTCAGGCGGGCAAGGTCGGGCCGGCCTATTGCACCGGCGTCGGCAAGGCCATGCTGGCCTTTTTGCCCGAAGAACAATTGGCCGACGCGCTGGAACAGCAAAGCTGGCGCCGGTTTACAGACAAGACATTTACCGACCCGGCCAGCCTGCGTGGCGAGTTGCTGCGCATCCGGGCCCGCGGCCATAGTTTTGACGACGAAGAACACGAACCCGGCATTATCTGTATCGCTCTGCCGATCCTGACATCGTCAGGCCGTCCGCTGGGCGCGCTGTCCATTACCAGCACCACATCACGAACCAGTCTGGCCGAAATGGAACAGCTGGCCCCTGCATTGAACGAAACTGCTCAGGCTATCGGTCGCGACGCCGAAGACTGGGCCTTTCCAGAAACGCAAACTCGCGCATTCAAAGGAGCATAACCCATGACGGGCGTTACGCTGAACAAAGTGGTCAAGAAATACGGTGACGTTCAGGTCATCCATGGCATTGATCTTGAAATCGAAGACGGAGAGTTTTGCGTATTCGTCGGTCCTTCGGGGTGTGGCAAGTCAACCTTGTTGCGCATGGTTGCTGGTCTGGAAGAAACAACAGACGGCCAGATCCACATCGGACCACGCGACGTGACGCGCATGGATCCATCCGAACGCGGTGTAGCGATGGTTTTTCAAACCTACGCGCTCTATCCGCACATGACGGTCAAGGAAAACATGGGCTTCGGGCTCAAGATGAATGGCCACCCCAAGGCCGAGATCGAATCGAAGGTTGGCGAAGCGAGCCGCATCCTCAAGTTGGACGATTATTTGGCCCGCAAGCCAGCGGCCCTGTCGGGCGGTCAGCGCCAGCGGGTCGCAATCGGACGCGCCATTGTGCGTGGCCCCGACGTCTTCCTGTTCGATGAACCCCTGTCGAACCTCGATGCAGAATTGCGCGTCGAAATGCGGGTCGAAATCGCACGCCTGCACAAGGAAATCGGCGCGACGATGATCTATGTGACGCACGATCAGGTCGAAGCCATGACCCTCGCGGACAAGATCGTTGTTCTGAAAGGCGGCCATATTGCTCAGGTCGGTGCGCCGATGGACCTGTATCGCGACCCCGACAACAAATTCGTCGGCGGCTTCATCGGCTCGCCCGCCATGAACTTCCTCGAAGGCACGGTGTCCGGCGGTCAGATCAATGTCCCTGCCATTCAGCAGACACTGCCTGCTCCGACTTCTGCAGTGGATGGTCAATCGGTTCTTGTGGGTCTGCGCCCCGAACATCTGACCCTTGGCGCAGGCGATGCACTCAAGGTGGAGTTGACCGAAAGTCTTGGGGGCGTGTCCTACGCACACCTGATTTCGCAAACCGGCGAGACCATGATTGTCGAAGAACGCGGCGACGAACGCAGCGCGTCGGGCGCCAGTGTCGGACTGACGATTGCCCCCGGCAAGGTCTATGTTTTCGACGCGCAAAGCGAACAGAGGCTGCGCTGATCCAGAACCGAGCCTGATAGCCCTGCAAGGTCGTCAAACGGCCCTGCGGGTCCGTTCGAAATGCCCCGGCATTCTTCATGTGGGGCATGGCCGTGTGTTCGTTCTTCCCTCCTGCCGCATGACCAGCAATCGATGGTCCTGTCTGCTACCCCCGATTTTCCAACAAGGGGCTGGAATTGCGCGTCAATTTCGGACAGGCTGTGCTTTGAGAAACTGGGGAGGATCTCATGCACTGCGTATTTGTCCAGATTCGCTGCAAGCCCGGCACGGCCTACGATGTCGCCGGGGCGCTTGTTTTGCGCGAAATCCACTCTGAGCTCTATTCCACCAGCGGAGAATATGACCTGCTGGTGAAACTCTACATTCCTACCGATGAAGATGTCGGCAAATACATCAACGAAAAGCTGGCCACCATCGACGGGATCGAACGCACGCTGACAACTTTGACGTTTCGGGCGTTCTGAAGACATCCAAGGGAGGAAACGGGATGAAATTTGCAAAGACACTGGCCCTGACAGCCGCGCTGGGCGCGCTGGCTTCGGGCGCGGCGGCCGAAATGAAGATCGGCATGATCACCACACTGTCCGGTGGCGGCGCAGGCCTCGGCATCGACGTACGGGACGGCTTTATGCTGGCCATCGAACAATCCGGGCGTGACGATATCGAGGTTGTAATCGAAGACGACCAGCGCAAACCCGACATCGCGGTTCAGCTTGCTGACAAAATGGTGCAGTCCGAAAAGGTGGACGTGCTGACCGGGATCATCTGGTCCAACCTTGCTATGGCCGTAGTGCCTGCCGTGACTGCGCAGGGCAAATTTTACCTGTCACCCAACGCGGGCCCGTCGGCATTGGCCGGAAAAGGCTGTCATCCCAACTACTTCAATGTCAGCTGGCAGAATGACGCTTTCAACGAAGCCGCCGGTACCTGGGCGTCGGAAAACGGCATCGGCAAGGTGTTCCTGATGGCCCCGAACTATCCTGCGGGCAAAGATATGATCGCCGGCTTCAAACGCTTCTTCAAAGGCGATGTGACGGAAGAGGTCTATACAAAGCTGGGCCAGACCGACTACGCCGCAGAAATTGCGCAGATCAAGGCATCTGAGGCCGATCTGGTCTATTACTTCCTGCCCGGCGGCATGGGGATTTCCTTCATGAAGCAATATGCCGGATCCGGCGCGGAAAAATCTGTAATGGGGCCTGCCTTCAGCTTTGATCAGGGCATTCTGGGCGCAATCGGCGAAGCGGCTTTGGGCGTCAAGAACACCTCGCATTGGTCCAAGGATCTCGATGCACCCGGCAACGCTGATTTTGTCGCGTCTTTCCAGGAAAAATATGGTCGCCTGCCGTCGCTCTATGCCGCGCAGGGTTTCGACACCGGATTGCTGCTGGCCTCGGCAGCAGGCAAGGCTGATGTCGCAGACGCCGATGCCTTCCGCGCCGCATTGAAAGAAGCGGACTTCCAATCTGTCCGGGGCGATTTCGCATTCGGTGCGAACAACCACCCGATCCAGAACATCTACATGCGCGAAGTGGTCAAGGAAGGTGACGTGGTCACCAACAAGGTGCTGGGCGTTGCCGCAACCGATCACACAGACGCCTATGGCGGCGATTGCAAGATGTAAACCAATTGCCGGGCCCGACATGCGCGGCCCGGCGACCGTCTGAACACGTCTCGCGGCTCCTTGAACCGGTGCCGCGAAACCCGCCCGGCAGAAACAATCACCCATGAGCACGATTCTGATCATCGAGCAGCTTTTGAACGGGCTGCAGTTCGGCGTAATGCTGTTTTTGATGGCCGCTGGGCTTACGCTGATCTTTGGCGTCATGGGATTGATCAACCTAGCGCATGGCTCGCTTTATATGATCGGTGCGTTTTGCGCGGCCGCAGCGGCAGGGCTGACAGGCTCCTTTGCGCTGGGTCTTGTTGCGGCATTGGCAGGCGCGGCGATTGCTGGCGTTCTGGTCGAATTGATCGTGATCCGACGCCTTTATGACAAAGACCACCTTGATCAGGTTCTGGCCACTTTCGCATTGATCCTGATCTTTTCCGAAGGCACCCGCTGGATCTTTGGGTCCTTTCCGCTGTTTCTCGATATACCCGCGGCCCTGTCCGGCCCGGTCGCCCTGCCCGGCGGCATCCAATACCCCGCTTATCGTCTGGCCCTGATCGTGGCGGGCCTGATCGTAGCAGCCGGATTGTTCCTGCTGATCAGCAGAACCCGCATCGGCATCCAGATCCGCGCCGGTGAAAATGACCGCGAAATGATCGCTGCACTGGGTGTTGATATCGACCGCCTTTACACATTCGTCTTTGCGCTGGGTGCGGCGCTGGCCGGTTTGGCCGGCGCATTGGTGGGCGCAATCCAGTCAGTTCAAGTCGGGATGGGCGAACCGGTTTTGATCCTTGCCTTTGTGGTAATCGTGATTGGTGGAATCGGATCCGTCAAAGGCGCGCTGATCGGTGCTGTCCTAGTCGGGCTGACCGATACATTAGGCAAGATTTTCCTGCCGCAACTCTTTGCCCTGTTCATGGACCCGGCAGCCGCCAATCAAACCGGCGCTTCTTTGGCATCCATGTCAATCTACGTCCTCATGGCTCTGGTGCTCATCTGGCGCCCGACCGGATTGTTCGGAGCACGCGCATGACCCGGAGATTGACGCGCGAAGGGCTGTTGAATCTGGCTGTTCTGGCTGGGCTCGTGATCCTGCCGCTCTGGGCGCTGTGGGCGGATGAGCCCTTTACGATTACTCTGGCGACCAGAGCCGTGGTGCTGGCGTTGGCCGCGGTGGGATTGAACATTGCTCTGGGCATCGGCGGATTGGTCAGCCTCGGACACGCGGTGTTTTTCGGAATTGGCGGATACGCCATGGGTATTCTGGCCCATCATGCCCAGACCTACACAAGTGTGATGGAATGGCCCTTTGTGATCGAAGGTACCAAAAACATGCCCATCATCTGGCTGGTTGCGACCGTTGTTTCGGCCTTCGCAGCTTTTCTGATCGGGTTGCTCAGCCTCAGGACATCCGGTGTCTACTTCATCATGATCACTTTGGCCTTTGGTCAGATGTTCTTTTATTTCGCGATCTCCTGGTCGGAATACGGCGGCGAAGACGGGCTTTCGATCTACGTGCGCAACAGTTTTCCGGGGCTGAACACGCTGGTTCCCATCCAGTTCTACGGGCTGTGCCTTGCGATACTTTTGGCAGCGCTGGCGCTATATTCGGCGCTCATGCGGTCCCCTTTTGGATTGGCGTTGAACGCCGCGCGCCAAGTGCCCGAACGGGTTCGTGCGGTGGGGCTTGATCCGTTTCGGCTGCGTCTTGTGGCCTTTGTAATATCCGGCGCGATCACCGGGCTGGCCGGTGCGCTCTTTGCCGATCTAAACCGGTTTGTCAGCCCCACCATGTTCAGCTGGCAGCTTTCGGGCGAGTTGATCGTTTTCATCATCATCGGAGGGGTCGCCCGCTTGTTCGGACCCGTGGTCGGGGCAGCCTTGTTCGTGGCTTTGGAACATTGGTTGGGTGGACTGAGCGACTACTGGCACATCTACCTGGGCGCCCTTCTGTTGCTTATCGTGCTGTTTGGACGCGGCGGTTTGATCGGCATGTTCGCCGGGCGAGGCAAGATCCATGACTGATCTGGTTCTGGAAACCTGCTCTTTGAACAAGAGTTTTGGCGCACTCAAGGCGACAGATGCCGTTTCAATCACGCTGAAACCGGGCGAAATTCACGCCATCATCGGCCCCAACGGCGCTGGGAAGAGCACCCTGATTGGCCAGATCAGCGGCGCACTGCCACCTGACAGCGGCTCGGTTCTGCTGAACGGACAGGATGTGACGACACTGCCACCCCCTGCCCGCGCCCGTCTGGGACTGGCGCGCACCTTTCAGATCAGCCAGCTGGCCATGGAAGACACCGTTTTGCAAAATGCCTGCCTTGGCGCGCTCGGCGCCAGCGGCAAGCCATGGCGTTTTTTTCGCCCTGCTCTCAGTAATACGGCCCTGCGTGATGCTGCCGAACGCGCGCTTGAGCGGGTGGGCCTGCTCGAACATGCGGCGACGCGAACCGCGGAGCTGTCCCATGGTCAGCGGCGCCAGCTGGAAGTCGCGATCGCGCTATCCTTGTCTCCCCGTGCCTTTGTGATGGATGAACCGATGGCCGGATTGGGAACCGAAGGGTCCGCAACCATGACCCGGTTTCTGGACGAATTGCGCAGAGAAGCCCCGATCCTGCTGGTCGAACACGATATGGATGCAGTGTTTGCGCTGGCAGACCGGATTAGCGTGCTTGTCTACGGCCGGATCATAGCAAGCGGCACCGTGGACGAAATCCGCAAGGATCAGGCCGTGCGCGAAGCCTATCTGGGAGACGCGGAATGAGCCTGCTGGAGCTGCGCAATGTCACGGCCCACTACGGCGTTTCACAAGCGCTCTTTGGTGTTTCGCTGCACGTGAACAGCGGCGAAGTGGTTGCCCTGATGGGACGCAACGGCATGGGCAAGAGCACCACAGTCAAATGCATTTGCCGGATTTTGACATCCGAAGGAACCATCACATTCGATGGGCAAGAGCTTGGGCGGATGCCCTCGCATAAAACCGCCCGCCTGGGTATCGGGCTGGTGCCCGAAGGGCGGCGCTGCTTTGCTGATCTGTCTGTACGGGAAAACCTGATTGCAGCGGCGCGTTCGGGACAGTGGGATCTTGAAAAGGTCGGCACCTTGTTCCCGCGACTGACCGAACGCCTCGAGCAGCGCGCCGCCAGCCTGTCCGGCGGTGAACAGCAGATGCTGGCCATTGGCCGGGCATTGATGACCAATCCAAGGCTCTTGATTCTGGATGAAGCGACCGAAGGGCTGGCCCCGATTGTGCGGCAGGAAATCTGGGACGCCATCAGTCAGTTGAAGCGAGAGACCGGAATGGCGATCCTTCTGATAGACAAATCGCTTCGGGAATTGCGACAAGTTTCAGATCGGGCAGTGATTATTGAACGCGGCAGAGATGTTTGGACGGGCCACATCACCGAACTGGACGATCAGACCGCACATGACCGGTTGGGCGTGTAACCCCAGACATGCGGTGTGTCTTTTTACCTTAGCGGCGCGCGCCAAAGACGTGCATCAGGATCTGGTCGCGGCGAATACCCATTTCGGCAAGCTCTTCATCGCTGCGGCGGCGCAATTCGGCAACCTCGGCAGCGATCTGGCGCGAACGACGATCAAAGGGTGTTTCGAAAAGCGCCGTCAAACGCGAACGCAGACCGGGACGAGACGGTGTAAAAGCGGGGTCAAAAAAGGCCATTGTGTCCTCCTCGGACGAAAGCAGCAGATGCCCATATATCTGCCCCCAAAACGAAGAATACATAAGTCAGGAAACCCAGACCTTTGAGGCAATCCACCTTATTGAAGCGAAACGGCTGGATAACCGGCTCTATTCCGGTAGAGTTGGCGCACTGCCCTTGCACCGATTTGAGCAAACTCATTGTCTGACCCAAACACCGCAGCTTCGAGAACCCAGTTGCGCCCCTTGATCATAGGGATTGCTTTGATCCCGCTGTGTTTCTGGATCTACGTCAGCAATAACGGCATCAATGAACGATGCCACGTTCCAGCAACGGGCGACGGCTACCTTTTCTATGAAGTGGTGCCTTGGTTCGCCCTGACGCTCCTGTGTTTTGCGGTTGGCGTGTTTGGGTACCGGGCGCTTTGCGTTTCAGATCACGAACTTGAAAACGCCTTGGCCACCGTTCTGACCCTTTGCGCTGGGATATTTGGTTTCGCCTTGGTCTATCACACCTACGGAATTCAAGAAGACACCGGCCTTTTCATCCCCGTCCCGCCCCAGTATCACGGCGTGGTGTCGCTGACGGTTGAAGGGCGGCAGGACAGCGGTGTCATTGTTGATATTGAACGATCGATTACCGACACCGTGATTGACCCGAGTGTCGCCGACCGCCCCGAAAACGAGCGAGTCTACCCAACCGCGGCGGTGCCCTTTGTCATGTTGGAAAAAGACTTTGCCATGGTCGACTCCGCATGGGATTATCTTTTGTTTTCCATTGCAACCGCCGTACCCGGAGCGCGCAGTGACAGTTACGTGGCCTGCCCCAGTGCGTCACCAATTGTCTTGCTGCAGAACATCTTTGGCCTCGTGATGACGATCATTCTGTCTTTGTTGGGTGCAAAAATTCAGAACAGATTCACCCGAAAAGACCCAGAAGCCCCCTGACTTTCTCCATGACCCACTGATCAGAAGGGTGCGGGGTGCTGATCCTCATGAACCAGATGTCTTCGACAAATATCTCCTCGGTCAATATCGAGCCCTCGGTTCCGATTGCGGCATGGGTATATTGGCGTTCGAGTTGATATGGCGCCTTTAGGTCAGTCTTGGGCGAGACAGGGATGGACACGATACCGATCTCTTCCAGTGTCACAATTTCCGCGCTGGCGAGCCTTGCATCGCCGTTGTCTTTCCATAGCGCCAGTCCCGTCAATTCCTCGCCGGATACGACGCCGTTCCCGTCCGCATCCAGAGTTGCGAGTTTCTGGAAGCCGTTCTCATAGCTTTCATCGCCAAGTGAATCGACGGTTCCAAACAGATGCGAGCCATTGATAGTCTGTGGAACACCCTGCCGGAAATCCACCAAAAAGGCATCGGTGTTTGGGGCAACCCAATCGATCTTGATCGGGTCCCGGCCCGGGAACATTTCAAATTCCACGTAATCCCTGAGCGAATAGAGGGTGTAAAGCTTGTCCTGAGTGCGGACATGCCCCGTAATGTCGATAGACCCGTTCCCATTCAGATCAAACACAAGTGGACAGCCATCCGCTTGGACTTGGCGCACCGATCCAACGAACAACGCAATCGAAAACACCGGGAAAAAGCCGACGGCCATAACACAAAAGCGCCCATGCCAGTCGTTTGACCGCCACCAACGTACAACAGAGCGAAACGGCCAAAGCAGCGCGCCAAATACGACAGCAAACACGTACCCGATCGCTTTTGTCATTGCGTTACTCCGGTTACCAATACGGTTGTTCTCAGTGTGCGCAGACGACCCTGCGTTGTCCAGTGCGTGCCTCTGAGCCGGGTATTGCCAACCGAGGGACACAAGGGCCTGCGACAATATTGTTTGATCTGCGTCAAAACCCGCCATTGCCCGGCAGGGTGTCACATTCTAAAACCTTGATCGATACGGCGCGGAAGGATTCCCTTTTGCGCCCATTGATTTGGGAACCGGTTTAAAAACCAACAGGAGGCATACAATGGCAGACGCCGCCATTCACGGCCACGAGCATGAAGACAACCGCGGGTTCTTTACCCGTTGGTTTATGTCCACCAACCACAAAGACATCGGTATTCTGTACCTGATCGTTTCGGCGCTGGTCGGCTTCATCTCGGTGGCATTCACCGTCTACATGCGCATGGAGCTTATGGAGCCAGGCGTACAGTACATGTGTGCCGAAGGCATGCGCTTCACCGCGGCGGCTGTCGCGGATTGTACCCCGAACGGACATCTGTGGAACGTGCTGATCACCGGCCACGGCATCCTGATGATGTTCTTTGTGGTTATTCCGGCTTTGTTTGGCGGATTTGGCAACTATTTCATGCCGTTGCAGATTGGTGCACCGGACATGGCCTTCCCGCGGATGAACAACCTTTCGTTCTGGCTCTATGTGGCTGGTACCACACTGGCAGTCTGCTCGGTGCTGGCACCGGGGGGTAATGGCCAGCTTGGTTCGGGTGTGGGTTGGGTTCTTTACCCGCCGCTCAGCACCAACGAAGGCGGCTACTCAATGGATTTGGCGATCTTTGCCGTGCACGTTTCGGGCGCAAGCTCGATCCTCGGTGCGATCAACATGATCACCACCTTCCTGAACATGCGTGCCCCTGGCATGACCCTGTTCAAGGTTCCACTGTTCTCGTGGTCGATCTTTGTCACATCCTGGCTGATCCTGCTGTCGCTGCCAGTTCTGGCCGGCGCCATCACCATGCTGCTGACAGACCGTAACTTCGGCACGACCTTCTTTGATCCTGCCGGCGGTGGCGACCCGATCCTGTACCAGCATATCCTGTGGTTCTTTGGCCATCCAGAAGTGTACATCATCATCCTGCCCGGCTTTGGTATCATCAGCCATGTGATTGCGACCTTCGCGCGCAAGCCTGTCTTTGGCTACCTGCCGATGGTCTGGGCGATTATCGCGATTGGTGCACTGGGCTTCGTCGTCTGGGCGCACCACATGTACACCGTTGGCATGTCGCTGACCCAGCAGTCCTACTTCATGCTGGCCACCATGGTCATCGCGGTGCCGACCGGCGTTAAGGTGTTCTCGTGGATTGCCACCATGTGGGGCGGTTCGATCGAGTTCAAGACACCAATGCTCTGGGCCTTTGGCTTCCTGTTCCTGTTCACCGTTGGTGGTGTAACAGGCATCGTGCTGAGCCAGGCAGGCGTCGACCGCGCCTACCACGACACCTACTATGTGGTTGCACACTTCCACTACGTGATGTCGCTGGGCGCCGTGTTTGCGATCTTTGCAGGGGTATACTTCTACTTCCCCAAGATGACCGGTCGCATGTACCCTGAATGGGCAGGCAAGCTGCACTTCTGGGCGATGTTCATCGGCGCAAACGTGACATTCTTCCCGAAGCACTTCCTGGGCCGTCAGGGAATGCCACGTCGCTACATCGACTATCCCGAGCAGTTCGCTCTGTGGAACTATGTTTCCAGCTGGGGTGCATTCCTGTCCTTCGCGTCCTTCGTGTTCTTCTTTGGCGTAGTGATCTGGTCGGTGCTGAAAGGTGCCCGCGTGACCGAGAACAACCCTTGGAACGAGTATGCGGACACGCTGGAATGGACACTGCCATCCCCGCCGCCCGAGCACACGTTCGAGATCCTGCCCAAGCGGGAAGACTGGGACAAGGGCCACGCCCACTGATCCGGGGCTGACCCTAAACAAAATAAAAGGCCCCGCCATTGTGCGGGGCCTTTTCACATTCGCGACCCGCGTTACCTTGCATCTCATACAGAGCCACAAGACCGAAGCCGCTGCATGCCTTATTCCTGGACAACCCCACCACGACAAGAGCCGCAAGAGCTGCATCTGTGGCCGCATAACTCGCTGCCGGCTGAGGGTTTCGCCGCGCTGATCCTAGGCTTCTTCCTATTCGCCTCCCTGCCTCTCTACGGCTTGCTCGGCACCAAACTGTTGTGGGGCCTGCTGCCCTTCATGCTGGCCTCGACTGCAGGCATTTACTATGCCCTGCGCCGCAATGGCCGCGACCGGCAGATCCTGGAGGTGCTGACCCTTTCACCCGAGCGCACACATCTGAGCCGCACAAATCCAAAAGGCGATGTCCAGCATTGGGAGTCCAACACCTATTGGGTCAAGGTCACAATGCACGACAAAGGCGGGCCTGTTCCCTACTACGTCACCCTCAAAGGGAACGGATCAGACAACCGCGAGGTTGAGATTGGCGCGTTTCTGAGCGAAGAGGAACGCAAGGCCTTGTTCAATGAACTCAGCGACATGGTGCGTGACATCTCGCGCAGCTGACAGCGCAGCGGAGCAGACCAAGATGGCACAGGAACCGGCTACGCCAAAAACAAGGCGTCTTCGCATGCGTGCATTGGCCCGTCTGCTCGGGCCGGAACGGGCCGCCGGGCACACAATGGTGCCAAGCGAACGCGCCGCACTCGCCCTGCGAGCCAGCAAACCAGATCTGACGACGCAGGCGGAAGCTGTGACCTTTCTGATCCCGCTTGTCGGGCCGGAGCCTGTCGACGACTGGCAAGCGGTCACCGCGCGACTACAGGCAACGCTGCAAAGCCTGATTGATCAGGACAACCCCAATTGGCGCGCTGTGGTGTGCTGCCAACAGCCCCCGCCGATGCCAAAGGATGGCCGGCTTTCCTATCTGCCCTTTGACGATCCGACGCCGGGAAATGACAAATGGCGCAAGCTGTCGGCGCTTTGCGCGCATCTGCCATCACTGGCCCTGCCCCATGGATATGTCATGACCTTTGATGCCGACGATATCCTGCGGCAGGGCACCGTTTCGGAAATGCTGGCGCGGCAAGCCCGCGGCGGCTATCTGGTCGAGTCCGGTTTTGTAATGGACCACGCAACAGGCGACGTTGCGCGAGCCGATCGTCGCACTCTGGTCCAACCGTTGCAAAAACCGTTCTGGAAACTCTGCGGCTCCTGCGCTGCGCTCAGACACGATCCGGCTGAGCCACTCAGCGCCGAATTCCTGCGCGCCATGACCCAGCACGAACACAGGATGTTCCCGTATCTGGCCCGTCTGTCGGGACAACCGCTAACGCCGCTTTCCCGGCCCTCGGTGCTCTATGTGTTGAACCATGGCGAGAATTTTGGCGCACGCCGGGGCCGGGTCGGTTTCAAGACCCGCTTTGTTCAGCGATTCAAAATCACCGACGCCAAGACGCTGGATATCATCGCATCGCAATTCCCTGCGCCTTGAACGCAGGGAGCATGCGCCAAATCGGTCCGATCAGTTGCCGGCGAGCCGTTCTTTGACCATCGGGCCCACAGCGCCAAAATCCATCTGGCCGGTGTACTGAGCCTTGAGCGCGCCCATGACCCGGCCCATATCGCGGATCGAATCTGCGCCGACTTCGGTCACGGCCGCATCGACCGCGCTGGCAATCTCGTCTTCGGACAAAGCCTTGGGCAGGAATTCCTCGATCACGCCGATTTCCGAAATCTCGCGTTCAGCCAGATCCAGACGACCACCCTCTTCGTAGGTTTTCGCGCTTTCGCGGCGCTGCTTGACCATCTTGTCAAGGATCGCAAGCACTTGGCCGTCGTCCACGCCGCCTTCTTCACCCGTGCCGCGCAGGGCAATGTCACGATCCTTGATCGCTGCATTGATCAGACGCAGCGTCGATAAACGATCTGCTGCCTTGTCTTTCATGGCCTGTTTAACAGCCGTATTCACTCGTTCTCGCAGTTCCATGAACATTCATCCCCTGTCCAATGCTCGAAACGCGACACTACCCAAAAGACAATTCTGGTGCAACCGCGCGCGAGCCATATTAAGTTATTGATTTTGAACAATTTTCAAAATCAGCATACCCCTTGACCCGGCCCCCGCCGCGCATTAGGTTCCGCGCAATTTGCGCCCCTGCCCCCTGCCCAGCATTCGGAGTCGCTTCTGTCCCCAGACCCAACCAACCGCCAGCCACGCACGATGGCACCGTTTTCTACGGACAAGGGTTCGGAGCCACTGGCGAAACCGAAGCCGAGCTTTGCTTCAACACCGCCATGTCCGGTTATCAGGAAATCATGACCGACCCGTCCTATGCCGGGCAGATCGTGACCTTTACTTTCCCGCATATCGGCAATGTCGGGGTCAATCCGGATGACGATGAAACCGCCGATCCGGTGGCCGAGGGTATGGTGGTCAAATGGATGCCAACCCAGAGTTCGAATTGGCGCGCCGTTCAGGAGTTGTCTGACTGGCTCGCGGCCCGCGGCCGTATTGCTGTTGGCGGTATAGACACACGGCGCCTGACCCGGGCCATTCGCCAACAGGGCGCGCCGCATGTTGCAATGGCGCACAATCCTGACGGGGTGTTCGACGTCGAAGCCTTGGTCGCCAAGGCGCGTGCGTTCTCCGGCCTTGAAGGGCTGGATCTGGCCAAGGGTGTAACCTGCGCGCAGAGCTACCGCTGGGATGAGATGCGGTGGGCATGGCCCGAGGGCTACAAGCCTCAGACCAATCCAAAGCACAAAGTGGTCGCAGTCGACTACGGCGCCAAACGCAACATCCTGCGCTGCCTCGCCTCGGCCGGATGTGATGTGACGGTTCTGCCAGCCTCTGCCAGCTACGATGAGGTCATGGCCCATCAGCCCGACGGTGTTTTCCTGTCCAACGGCCCCGGCGATCCGGCAGCAACCGGCGAATATGCCGTGCCAATGATCCGCTCACTTCTGGACAATACTGACATCCCGGTTTTCGGGATCTGTCTGGGACATCAGATGCTGGCGCTGGCTTTGGGCGCGCGCACCATCAAGATGAACCACGGCCACCATGGTGCGAACCATCCGGTCAAAGAGGTCGAAACCGGCAAGGTCGAGATCACCTCGATGAACCATGGTTTCGCAGTAGACGCCCAGACCCTGCCGGACGGCGTTCTGGAAACCCACGTTAGCCTGTTTGACGGATCGAACTGCGGAATTCGCATGGCGGATCGGCCCGTGTTTTCGGTGCAGCACCACCCCGAAGCCAGCCCCGGCCCGCAGGACAGCTTTTACCTGTTCGAACGCTTCGCCGCATCGATGGCCGCAGCCTAAAGCCCGCTGCGTTAACCAAAAACTCAGAATTAACCAAGCCTTAACAGACTTGCTTCACTTTCCTTCCGGTACTGGGATGGAAATGGATCATGAGCAAGCAACGTCTGAGGCTCGCAGAAAACCGGTTGGCGCAACACGGCGCCGGTCGGGGAAAACCTGTTAGCCAGATCCTTTTGGATCACGGCACCGTTGCGCCGCGGGTGATGCTGGGCGCCTTGGCCGAATCCGCGCGTATCAAACAGCCCGTAGCCAATGTCATCGCAGCCGAAGGGATCGCCCAACGGCGCGATATCTTGGCTGCGCAAGCCGAACGCCACGGCGCAATGCCCGTGCTGGGCAAAGAGAGACCACCCGATCCTGCCGTTCAATCCCTTTTGCCTGCCAGCTTTTGTCTCAAACATGCGGTTCTGCCGTGGATGCGCATCGGCGACACGCTGGTTTTGGCCACTGCGCGCCCGGATGATTTTGATGATGTCATGGAGCAAGCGCCCGACACACTCGGGCCAGTGATGATGGCCGTGACGCTCGAAGAGGATATTCACGCCGCGATCTCACAAAGCCACGGAGCGGCCCTTGCGCGAGCGGCCGAAACATGGCGGCCGCCAAGCGACAGCTGCCGCGATATCAATCAGTCCACAACGCGAACCAAATCTTTGGGTGTTGGTGCGCTGCTTTTGGTGTTTGCCCTGCTCTGGCTATACCCCGCTGTTTTATTCGCAGCGGCATTGGGGCTGGCCCTGATTTCTTTGGTTGCTGCGCAGGGCCTCAAGGTCGTGGCCTTTCTGGCATCCCGCAAACAAGAGCCGTTTTCCGGCCCGCCTGCGCTGCCAGAGCATCCGCCCACCGTTTCCGTTTTGGTTCCGCTGTTTCGGGAATCGGAAATCGCGTCCACCCTCGTGCAAAGACTGTCTCGGCTGGATTACCCCCGCAGTCTGCTGGACGTGGTCTTGGTGCTCGAGGCTGGCGATGCTCAAACCAAGGACGTGATCGCCAAAACGGCATTGCCGCCATGGTTCCGCGTCATCGAAGTGCCGGACGGTCCGATCATGACCAAACCCCGTGCGCTGAATTATGCGCTTCATTTCACCAAAGGGGACATCATCGGAGTGTATGACGCCGAAGATGCGCCTGCACCCGATCAGATTGGCCGGGTGGTGGATCATTTCAGCCGCGCGCCGCCCGACGTGGCCTGTCTTCAGGGTATTCTGGACTTCTATAACCCAATGGCCAATTGGCTATCGCGTTGTTTTGCCATCGAATACGCCAGTTGGTTTCGTGTTGTGCTGCCGGGCCTGTCCCGGCTTGGGCTTGCGGTCCCGTTGGGCGGAACGACGCTTTTCTTTCGTCGCCAAGCGCTGGTCGATCTGCACGGCTGGGATGCCCACAACGTCACTGAAGATGCGGATCTCGGGATACTCCTGGCCCGGCGCGGATACCGCACGGAGCTGATCGCATCCGTCACACGGGAAGAGGCGAACAATCGGTTCTGGCCCTGGATCAAGCAACGATCCCGCTGGCTCAAGGGGTATGCGATCACATGGTGGGTTCACAGCCGTCGTCCCTTGGCGCTCTGGCGTGATCTGGGCCCCAAGAAATTTCTGGGCATGCAGGTGCTGTTTGTCACAACGATCGTTCAGTTCACTTTGGCGCCGCTCTTGTGGTCTTTTTGGTTGGTCCTGTTCGGCCTGCCGCACCCGCTGGACGCCTACCTTGGCCCTACGTCAATCGCAGTTCTGACCGCGTTGTTTTTAGGGGCCGAGGCTGTGGCAATCCTGATCGGTATAGCCGCTGTTTCCCGAAGCCCGCACGAACGGCTGATCCCATGGGTGCCAACCCTGTTCGCCTATTTCCCTCTTGGCACCTTCGCAATCTACAAGGGACTGTTCGAGATGCTCACCAATCGCGCTTTCTATTGGGACAAGACAACACACGGAACGTCCCAGCCCGACAGTCCCGACATACATCCGAACAGCGGCCCACCGTGGTGAAAACGCTCGTGACCTAGAGTTCCAACTGCCGGGCGGAATCCAGCTTTAGACGGGTGACGAAAGCAACCGAAATGTGGTCTCTCAACGCTTGAAAGGCGGCGTCTTCGTCTCGGCGTGCGATTGCGTCGACGATGGCCTGATGTTCCGACAGCGCAATCTCTCCGCGCCCTTCGGCGGCCAGCGAGGTGGTCGCCATCAGCGCCATGGACCGATGAACCAAATCCAGCTGCTGCACGAGATAGCGATTGTGAGAGGCGAGATGAATCATCTTGTGAAACCGGCGGTTTGCCCGTGACAGCGCCGATGGATCATCCAGAAGCGCGCGGTCTTCCTCGACCATGTCCCGCAACACCTGAACCTCTTCTTCGGTCGCATGACGCGCCGCAAGACGCGCGGCCAAACCTTCTAGTTCCGTCCGGACGGCATAGAGTTCCGCCATCTGGTTGTGGTCCAGCGAAGCGACGATCAAAGACCGCCCATCACGTGCCAAAAGCGATTGCGTTTCAAGGCGTTGCAGCGCTTCTCGGATCGGCGTGCGCGAGACACCGAACCGATCTGCCAGCTCGCTTTCGACCAGTCGGTCCCCGGGTCTATAGAGGCCCGTGTCGATTGCCTCCAGGATCAGTGTATAGGCGTCTTTCTGGGACGCTCTTGACTGGTTCATTGTGCGCTCTTCCTTGCTGCGTTGCGCAACACTAGCCTCGCCTACCCTGTCATAGCAAGCGCGCCCAATTGTCTTCTTTGCGCCTGTGGCCTAAGTCTTCGCTATGCCACGCGACGCTTTTTCTCATGTGCGGACATGGGTCTTTGACCTGGACAACACGCTCTATCATCCCCGGGTACGCCTGTTCGATCAAATCGAACAGCGCATGACAGATGTCGTCATGCGGGTCACCGGACTGCCACGGGATCGCGCCTGCACATTGCGAAGCGACTATTGGGCCGAATACGGAACGACGCTGGCCGGGTTGATGCACAACCATGACATCGATGCACAGGCGTTTCTGGACGAAGTACACGACATCGACTTCAGCGCGCTGGAACCTGATCCACATCTGGCGGCGCTGATCGGCGATCTGCCCGGACGCCGCATTGTCTATACCAACGGCAGCGCACCCTATGCGGCGCAAGTGCTCAAGGCCCGCGGGCTCGAAACCGCTTTTGACGCGATTTACGGTGTCGAACACGCGGATTTTGTGCCCAAGCCCGAAAGACGGGCCTTTGAACGGGTGTTTGCCCGCGATCAGCTGGCCCCTCAGCAGTCGGCGATGTTCGAAGACGAAGCGCGCAATCTGGCAGCCCCCCATGCGATGGGCATGCGGACGGTTCATGTTGCGCCAGAACCCGCACCGGCCGGCCACATCCATCATCACACCGATGACCTGAGCGGTTTTCTTTCGCGGCTCACTTGATCGGTCTGGGGCCAAGCATGTCCTTTTGCCGCAGAACCGGGCATGGTCCGCCGTCAAGGTGCACACTAGGTTACCGTTTGAAACGACGAGCTGGGAAGCAGACCAATGGATCATGACATTGTAATTTCCGGTGGTGGCATTGCCGGGCTGACTGCGGCGACCGCCTTTGCCAATGCGGGCTTTGACGTGCTTTGCCTCGATCCCGCGCCCCCGGTGACGTCCCGGGACGCGCAAAATGCAGACCTTCGGTCAACTGCCTTCTTGCAGCCCGCTCAAAGGTTTCTGGAAGACACCGGTTTGTGGGCTCGTCTGGCAGAGCACGCTATGCCGTTGCAGGTCATGCGGATCGTGGATGCCGGCGGCGCCGAGCCTGAACCCCGTGTCACGCATGATTTCAATGCTTCCGACATCTCGGAACTGCCGTTTGGCTGGAACCTACCAAACTGGCTGCTGCGGCGCGAGCTGTCGGCCCACCTGGACACCTTACCGAATGTCACCTTTCGACCGGGCACCGGCACCACGAGCCTGTTCACGCGTGAGGCCGAGGCCCGCGTCGGTCTGAGTGATGGAACCCGTGTGAAAACCCAATTGTTGATTGCCGCGGATGGGCGCAATTCGCCTATGCGCACTGCCGCTGGCATCGACGTAGCCACCACGCGGTTCGGACAAAAGGCAATGGCCTTTGCCGTGACCCATCCAATTCCTCATGGCAATGTTTCAACCGAAATTCACCGTACCGGCGGGCCCTTCACTCTGGTCCCCCTACCCGACTTTGAGGGCCGTCCGTCCTCTGCCATTGTCTGGATGGAAGAAGGACCAAAGGCCGATGCACTCATGGCGCTGGAGCCGGAAGCCTTTGAAGCGGCAATGTCAGAACGGTCTTGCCATCTGTTCGGGCCTTTGTCGCTGGCATCCCGCCGCACACTTTGGCCAATCATTTCGCAAGAAGCGGAAAACCTGACAGGTCAACGTCTGGCGCTGGTGGCAGAAGCCGCGCATGTGGTGCCGCCCATTGGCGCGCAGGGCTTGAACATGTCGCTCAAGGATATCTCGACGCTTCTGGATCTGGCCACGGCCCGTCCCGAGGATCTGGGATCACAATCCATGCTGGATCAGTATGCCCGCGCCCGGCGCACAGATATCCGCGCACGTGTCGCCGGAATAACTGCCCTGAACCGCATCTCCATGGTCAGCACACCCACTCTGCGGGATCTACGCGCCAAGGGGTTGGACGCCCTTTACAGCGTCAAACCCCTGCGCAAGACGCTGATGCAGCTGGGTCTAGGCGCCCGCGGCTGACAGCCGTTTCTCACAGAACCTGATCAGCAACCCGGCGCAAACGCTCGAGCGTACCGGCCACATCATAGAGCTTGTCCAAGCCGAACAAACCGATGCGGAAAGTCGCGAATTCCGGTGGCTCATCGCACTGCAATGGCACACCGGCAGCAATCTGCATCCCCTGCGCGGCAAAGGCCCGCCCGGACTGGATCTCTGGATCCGAGGTGTAGCTGACGACAACGCCCGGGGCACCAAACCCATCAGCCGCGACCGAGGTTATGCCCTTTTCGGCAAACATGGCGCGCACGCCATTGCCCAGTTCCCACTGCGCTTCCTTCAGTTTTTCAAAACCGAATTCGCGTGTTTCCAGCATTGTATCGCGGAACGCCCGTAGACCGTCTGTCGGCATGGTTGCATGATAGGCATGCCCGCCGTGTTCATAGGCCTGCATGATCGCGTGCCATTTCTTCAGATCAACCGCAAAGCTGTCCGACGTGGTCTCTTCCATACGCGCCAATGCACGTTCGGACAGCATGACCAAGCCAGCACAGGGTGTCGCGGACCAGCCCTTTTGTGGGGCCGAAATCAACACGTCGACACCTGTCGCTTTCATGTCGACCCATGCACAGCCAGACGCAATACAATCCAGCACCATGATCGCGCCGACCTGATGGGCCGCAGCAGCCATGCGCGTAATGTAGTCGTCCGGTAGAATGATCCCGGCACTGGTTTCCACATGCGGGGCAAAGACAACATCGGGTTTGGTTTCAGCGATCTGCGCCTCAACTTCTTCGATAGATGTTGGCGCGAAAGGTGCCTGCGCTGCATTGCCGGTGCGGCGCGCTTTCAGAACTGTAGTTGATCCGGCGAAGCCGCCTGCCTCGAAAATCTGGCTCCAGCGGTAAGAAAACCAACCGTTGCGCACCACCAGAACATCGGCGCCTCTGCCAAACTGCCGTGCAACAGCTTCCATTCCATAGGTTCCGCCACCGGGCACCAGCGCGACGGCGTCGGCCGCATAGACTTCCTTGAGCATATCCGAAATGTCCCGCATCACCTGCTGGAACGCTGCGGACATGTGGTTCAGGGAACGATCGGTAAAGACGACCGAAAATTCTTCCATGCCATCGGGATCAATGGTTTCAAGCAATGCGGCCATGGGATGCTCCTTTCGCGCTGATGCGTCAGCGTTAACGGTTCGGCAGGAGAATGGCAAAATACCTTTTGCCGCATCGCCATTGGGCCATCGGTTTTCCCGTTGCAGTTTTGTAACCCACACCCACGGATTGTATTGCCTTATTGCATTGCAGCTTTTCAATTTTCGAAATCTGGCTACAAGTTGTTTAAAGTGTGAATAAAAACGGGCGCTCAGACCCGTCACAGAGGCAGCAGTAGGTCCGATAGGCACATGCCAACGGAAACCCTTCTTTTGAACGGGTTCAGCATACTTAACGACCCCAATGTCAACACAAATGGCAGCGGTGGCGGTGAGTTGATGATCCACGACGGCAGCGCCGTCTTCGAGGATGACGACATTGTCGCCATCGTCGTCGACAACGTGGACGCCAATGGGGTTTTGACCAACGACTCGGTCGTCACGCAGATCATCGTCTACGACAATGCCGCTGACTACTATAACAACACGCCACTCTATACCTATGACTACATAGGCTCTGGCGATGGAGTAGATATTCCCAATGGTCGCAGTGGCATGGGAGATCGATACCTCAACTTCGATGCCGATGATCTGGTTTCTGCGGATCCCGGTGCACCCGTTCTGGAAGAATTGGTCATGGTGGCCGGCGTCGATCTAGTTGACCTTGTCGAAGCAGGCGTTAATCCCATCGAATTCGATACCTTCGAGGATATCGACTACAACTCCGATGGAACCATCGATCCAAACGAGGAAAGCGACGGTTTTTTCTCGTCTGAACTCAATGACTGGATTCCGATTTGCTTTGCTCGGGGCACCTTGATCGAAACACCTGACGGCCCGCGCTTTATCGAAACCCTTCAGGTTGGCGACGCAGTCAATACACTCGACAATGGGCCACAGGAAATTCGCTGGATCGGATCAAAAAAGACATCGGGTCTCGGGAAACGCGCGCCCATTAGGATCAAGGCCGGTGCCTTGGGCAATGTCCGTGATCTATGGGTGTCGCAAAACCACCGAATGCTGCTGCGTGGCGCACAGGCTGAATTGATGTTCGGACAATCCGAAGTGCTGGTGGCCGCCAAACATCTGGTCAACGACAGCACCATCCGACCCGATCCCTGCCCCGAAATCGAATACCTGCATTTTTTGTTTGATGATCACGAGATCGTCTTTGCAGAATGCTGCCCGGCTGAATCGCTGCTTTTAGGCGATCAGACCATGTGCAGCCTCGACGACACCGAGCAGGACGAAATCATTGCATTGTTTCCAGAGCTCCAGTCCACTGATGACCCGGCACAGCCGGCACGGCTTAGCCTAAAGGCATATGAAGCTTACGCGCTTCAGGCATCCTGAAGCGCGTCGTTTCTTTGCTAGCCCAGAGGTCCGGGCCGACGCTCTTCGGACAGCAGGACATTGGCCTCCACATTCCCGACCCCGGGCAACGTCATAACCCGGCGGCGCAAGACACGCTCAAAATCAGGAATGTCACGCGCAACAACGCGCAAGCGATAGTCATAAAGCCCCAGAACATGCTCCACAGTCTGCACTTCCGGAATGGCCGTGACTGCCCGCTCGAAGTCCTCCAGGCTTACACGGCCCTTGGTCGCGAGCTTGACACCCAAAAAGACGGTAACACCAAAGCCAAGCGCCTGAGCATCCACATCCAACCGAGCGCCGCGAAACACCCCTGCTTCACGCAACCGTTTGATCCGCCGCCAGCAGGCAGGCTGAGACAGGCCAAGCGCCCGTCCAAGAGCACCTGCGCTGGCCGTGGCATCCTTGGCCAGCGCCCGGATCAGCGCGCGGTCGGTCTCGTCGAGTGCAATCATAATGGAAGTGCCTCTTGTCTCTTGACCCGCGCGACCTGCATCAAAGCCTCAATGTCCGCAATATGGGGCAGAGTAAGCAGTTCTTCGCGGTACAGCGCCTGATAATGGGCCATATCCCGGGCAATTACGGACAAGCGCGCGTCGACCGATCCCAGAAAAGTCTGAATCTCGATAACCTCGGGAACCTTGCGCGCGCCCGCGATAAAATCGTCAAAGGCGCGCGGTTGGGTCTTGTCCAGCGTCACCCGCAGCGACACCTCGACCTCATAGCCCAGCGCGGGCCAATGGATCACGCTGCGTACCCCTTTCAGCACACCTGCGTCCTGCAGCCGGTCCAGTCGGCGAGACAACGTGGTCGCCGTGACCCCCGCACGCTCCGCCAGCACCGAAGCCGCCGCGCCCGGTTCCGCCTGCATGTAGCGCAGTATGCGCCGATCCGTATCATCTAGCATGATTTCTCCACTATTGTCATTCAGTGCGAATGATTCTTCTTCTTTTAGGGAAATACGCAATCAAAACGCAAACACTATCGCGCGGGTCCGCCTATGCTGCGCTTCACAAATACAACCCGCAAGGAAGGACGAAAACATGCGCGTTTACTATGACCGCGATTGCGACATCAACCTTATCAAAGACATGAAAGTGGCCATTCTGGGCTACGGCTCGCAGGGCCACGCCCACGCGCTGAACCTGCGCGACAGCGGCGCCAAGAACGTCGTCGTCGCCCTGCGCGAAGGCTCCCCTTCCGCCAAGAAGGCCGAAGGCGAAGGTCTCAAGGTCATGGGCATCGCAGAGGCGGCTGCCTGGTGCGACCTGATCATGTTCACAATGCCCGATGAACTGCAGGCCGAAACCTACAAGAAATATGTACACGACAACCTGCGCGAAGGCTCCGCCATCGCATTTGCTCACGGCCTGAACGTACACTTCGGCCTGATCGAACCAAAGCCCGGTGTCGACGTCATCATGATGGCCCCCAAGGGCCCCGGCCACACCGTGCGCGGCGAATACGTCAAAGGCGGCGGCGTGCCCTGCCTTGTGGCCGTCGACAACAACGCCTCGGGCCGCGCGCTTG
Organism: Paracoccaceae bacterium; assembly: GCA_020630695.1. GTDB lineage: Bacteria > Pseudomonadota > Alphaproteobacteria > Rhodobacterales > Rhodobacteraceae > Thalassococcus_A > Thalassococcus_A lentus. Next base: position 38,445 of record JAHDIS010000020.1, read on the forward strand.
AAATCGGTCTGTCTTACTGCTCGGCCATCGGTGGCGGCCGCTCCGGCATCATCGAAACCGATTTCAAGGAAGAGTGCGAAACAGACCTCTTCGGCGAACAGGCGGTTTTGTGTGGCGGTCTGGTTGAATTGATCCGCATGGGCTTCGAAACACTGGTCGAAGCAGGCTACGCGCCTGAAATGGCCTACTTCGAATGCCTGCACGAAGTGAAGCTGATCGTGGACCTGATCTACGAAGGCGGCATCGCGAACATGAACTACTCGATTTCCAACACCGCGGAATACGGCGAATACGTATCCGGCCCGCGCATCCTGCCTTACGACGAAACCAAGGCACGCATGAAAGCGGTTCTGACAGACATCCAGAACGGCAAGTTCGTTCGCGATTTCATGCTGGAAAACGCTGTGGGTCAGCCCTCGTTCAAGGCAACGCGCCGCAACAACGATGCGCACCAGATCGAAGCGGTTGGCGAAACCCTGCGCGGCATGATGCCGTGGATTTCGGCTGGCAAAATGGTCGACAAAGAGCGCAACTGATCAGCGCTGCCATCGGCACACAAAAAAGCTTGGGCGGCGACACAGACCGCCGCCCGGCACCACAACTCCATCGTCAGCTGTCACAAGCATCCGCATTGAACGGGACGGTGGGCGGGGCGATGTTCCGGGCCAGCCCGGAACGAGCGGCGCACGGCGTCCTGTGCTTCAAAAGCTGTCCTTGAGCTGGAAAACACACAGGGCCAGCAAGGCGATCAAGACTATAATCGTCAGATAAAACATGAACTTTCCACTCCTCGTCGTGATGTCTCCGGGCAGATTAAACAGGTCCCGCAACAACGCGACAGCCCCAAGCCGGTCTTGGCGACGGATCGCGCGGTTGATTGCTCATTTTTTGTGCAAAGACTATTGATGCGCGGCCTCTTATCCGAGGTTACCACCTGACAGCAGACGAAATCTGACCTCTAAAGGCGAACACCAAAAATGACAGAAGCGCCTGAAATCACGTCGAAAAGCTGGATAATGGTTGGAACGCTCGGTCTGATATGGGGGGCAACCTTCATGCTGATCGAAATCGCGTTGCAGGGGATTACGCCATTCTGGCTGGCGGCGGGTCGGATCGGCTTTGCCACCTTATTGACCGTTGCGATCTGGCTTGCACGGGGCGGCCATTTTTTTCTATCCGCCGAGCGCCCCTGGACACCGGTGCTGACGGTCGGCGTGCTGAGCACCGCCATTCCCTTCATGCTGCTCAGCTGGGGACAGCAATACGTCACCTCGGGTTTCGCAGGCGTTTCCATGGCCGCTGTGGCGCTGATGGTCCTGCCACTCGCACATTTTCTGGTGCCTGGAGAACGCATGCACATGCGCCGGATTGTTGGCTTTGTGATCGGATTCGTCGGCATCATCATTCTGATTGGCGGGCAAGCCTTTGAGACTACGGGGGCCTCTTTGGAATGGCTTGGTCGGCTGGCCTGTCTGGCCGCAGCCGCGTGCTATGCCATGAGTTCGGTTTCCATGCGCCGTCTGCCACCCGTCGATCCAATCGGTCTGGCTGCTGTCCCGCTGGTTTTTGGCTCGGCGCTGGTCATTCCGATCGCCTGGATTGTCGAAGGCCCGCCCCCACTGCCTGAGCCTTGGATACTGGGCATCATCGCTTTGCTTGGCCTCGTTCCCACTGCAGGTGCAAACCTCTTGCGGGTCCTCGTGATCCGCACTGCGGGCCCAGTGTTCTTGAGTCTCGTAAACTATCAGGTGCCGCTTTGGTCCGTGATCTTTGGCGCGCTGCTGCTCTCCGAACCCATCGGCTGGTCACTGCCCGCCGCGCTCGTTCTGATCCTCGCCGGTGTCGCGCTCAGCCAATGGGGCGCACTGAAACGGCTCTTTGGTGCGCAAACCGAGCGCCGCTGAGCGTCCGGTGTTTTCGAACACAATGCTTCTCTGACTTTTCAGAATCCGACTTTCGAAAAACAAGGGCCGGGCACTTTTGCACCCGGCCCTCAATCTGTCACGGCCATAGACCCAGCCAGCGGTGCCGACCGCTATTCCCAGCAACTCACCAGAACGGTTGTGTCTGTTGCAAGAGCGGTCAGATCCTCAGGGTCGATGACCCCCGCTGCGCCCCGCGCGATCACCTGAACGCCCGCGCTCCGCAAGAAGCCCAGAATGGCATCGTTATTCGCAGCAAAGCTCACATCATCCGGCAAACGCCGACTTCCCGCCTTCTCGCGCGGCAGCAGCATTCCCAGAACGGTTCCGCCCGCATCGAAAACCGGGCCGCCCACATCACCGGGCAGCGCGCTCAACGCCAGACGCTTCAGACCTTCTTCGCCGCCCAAACCTTTGAGGTCCTGCAACGACCCATAGGTCAAAGACGGCGCACGCAGCACGCCCCCAAAGCTATAGCCTGCAACAGCCACTTCGGATTGCAGACGCGGAGTATCGGCCTGAAACTGCACCACGCGTCGCGGTGCAATTGGATCTTTGGGCGCCAGCAACGCCAGGCCCAGCGCGTCGTCCACAGACGTCACCGATGCTTCGAATGTGCCGTCCAATGTCACCCGTGAACATCCTTGAATGCCAGCCGCCGATGTCAGAACCGTGCCTGCATTGTCCACGAAAAAGCCCGATGCCGTCACCTTCGGTGTGCGGATCTTCAAGCCTGACACCAGATCAACGCTCTGACCATCATCCGTGATCGCCGCCGGGTCCAAAACGCCTTCGATGCGTTCAAAGCTCTTTTGCATCAGCCCCAGCACGCGGGTGCGGCGCTCTTCATCCCCTGCTGGCCAAATCAGGGAAAACCCTTTGATTTCGCCATCGCGCAGAGTCACCTCGGTGTGGGACACGATCCGATTGTTTGCACCGGTCAGCAAAAAGCCATCACGGCGGCGTTCGCGCTCACCTTCCAGAGGGACAATTTCAAGTGTCTGCATGATTTCATAAAGACCGCTCATGGTGCCGCGGTCCCCTTGCTGGGAAATCAGCAGAACACGCGCCTGCAAGTCACCTTTGGGGGTCAGCAAGGCAAAGGGTGCCTCGTAGCGGTCAAAGCTGACGACGCCCAAAGGCAGCTGCATGGCGATACCGACCCGCGGGTCAGCGTAGGCGGCCATGCCCATGCCATCGAGAACGGAATTGTATTGCTGCATCAGAACCGCACGCTGCCGGGTGGTCAAAACGCCAGTCGTTTCAAACCCGTTCTCTCCTTGCCACGCGGCCATGGAATTACGGGTGCCACGGCCAAAGGCGCCATCAATCGCGGCGGTGTAGAAACCTGCCCACTTCAAAGCGACTTGCAGTTCCTTGCGCTCATCGCGAGTCAACTGACGCTCAGAGGCGCGGGCCTGACGGGGCGTTTCATCCGGCTCTTCGACCTGCACGGGTTCTGCGACGGTTTCCTCGGGCGCGGCGTCAACCGGCGCCTCGGGTGCTTGCTCTGCTGTTACGGTCGGCGCCTGCACTGGCGCGGTCAGGCCGCCGGGCGAAATGACCTGCGCCCCAACAGGCCAGAACTGCTGACCATAGCTGGATGGAAAGGCGATGTAGCTGTCGGCGGGAATCCGGCCCGCGCGGCGCAATTCGTTCAAAAGGCGCTCGGCTTCGGCGCGGCCGTAGGGGCCCAACGCCACACCATACCAGCCACCGCCCAGCGAAAAGCCGTTGATGTCATCAACCACACCGGTGAAATTGCGCACGCTTTGTTGCGCGCTGGCAAGACTGGTGCGGGCTTCGATCTGAATAAAGACCGTGTCATCCTGAGCACGTGCCGTGGTAACAAGCAGACCCAATGCTGCAACAAGAGCGAAAAATAGCGTTTTCATTCGGGTAATCGGCCTCGAATCCAAGGTTGTTTCGTTATCAGGCGGCATTGTTAACAGATGCGCGGCCAGAGGCGAGACAAAATATCCCAGCCCTGAACCCTGCCCTTGCGGGCCTTCGCGGCATTGACCCGACCGTCTGGCACACATAACAGAGGCCCAAAGCCGAACCGGACCCGAACTGGGAAGTAATGCCATGGCCGCAAGCATCGATAAACCCACCTGTTTTCAGGACATCATCCTGCGCCTGCAGGCCTATTGGGCCTCCAAAGGGTGCACAATCCTGCAGCCTTACGACATGGAAGTCGGCGCCGGCACGTTCCATCCGGCCACGACTCTGCGGGCCTTGGGCTCGACACCTTGGGCAGCTGCATACGTACAGCCTTCGCGGCGCCCCACGGATGGACGGTATGGCGACAGCCCGAACCGCTGGCAGCACTACTACCAGTTTCAGGTCATCATCAAACCCAGCCCGCCAGACCTGCAAGCCCTTTACCTCGGCAGCCTCGAAGCCATCGGCATTGATGCGTCGATGCATGACATCCGCTTTGTCGAAGATGACTGGGAAAGCCCTACACTGGGCGCCTGGGGTTTGGGTTGGGAAGTGTGGTGTGACGGGATGGAAGTGTCCCAGTTCACGTATTTCCAACAGGTTGGCGGCCATGACTGCAACCCCGTCTCGGGCGAGCTGACCTACGGGCTGGAACGACTGGCGATGTATGTTCTGGGTTTTGACGATGGCAATGCCATGCCTTTCAACAGCCCCGACGCACCTATTCCGCTGACATATGGCGACGTCTTCCGCGAAGCTGAGGCACAGTATGCCCGGTGGAACTTTGACGTGGCCGACACTGATATCTTGTTGCAGCATTTCAAAGACGCCGAGGCCGAATGCGCCCGCATTCTTGAACAGCCTGCAGATGACCCCAAAACCGGACGTCGCATTGTCATGGCGCAGCCGGCCTATGACCAGTGTATCAAGGCCAGCCACATCTTTAACCTGTTGGACGCGCGCGGTGTCATTTCGGTTACGGAGCGGCAGGCCTATATCGGCCGCGTTCGCACACTCGCCAAGATGTGCGCAGATGCATTTGTGCAAACCGAAGCCGGGGGATACGTCGCGTGACGGGAAAAATTTTGGCCATGGTAACTTTGCTCAGTTCTCTCGCAGCCGGGATCGGCATCTACTACCTGCAGGTCTATGCGTTCTACGAAGAGATCCCCGCCTCAGGACATGGCGATGTGCAACTGACCAACATCGTCACTGGCGCGCCTGAACCGGTGCTGGCCGATGACTTTCAGGCGATCGACGCTGACAGCTCACCAATCCGGTATCGGGCCTGCTTTACCACCAGCATGTCGATCCCGATGCTGACGGAAACCTATGAGCCCTATGAGGGCGCAGCGCCCCGCAACGCGCCGGGCTGGTTCGAATGCTTCGACGCAGAAGCGCTGGGGGCAGAAATCGAGGCCGGAACAGCGCTGGTCTTTACCGGACAGCGCAATCTGGAGTTCGGCATTGATCGCGTTGTTGCGATCACGAACGATGGTCGTGGCTATGTCTGGCACGAAATCAACGAATGCGGCGACAAGGCCTATGATGGCTCGCCGCTGGGTGAGGATTGCCCATCCCGAGACGAGGAAAGCTGATGCCCGATCTGCTGATTGAACTTTTTTCCGAGGAAATTCCGGCCCGGATGCAAGCCAAGGCCGCAGCGGACCTGCGCAAATTGGTCACCGATGGCTTGGTGGATGCGGGTCTGACCTATGCTGGCGCCGCCGCTTTTTCCACGCCGCGCCGCCTGACCCTGACCATCGACGGATTGTTGGCAGAAAGCCCAACACTGCGTGAGGAACGCCGTGGCCCCAAAGTCGGCGCGCCGGACAAGGCGATCGAAGGCTTTCTGCGCGGCGCTGGTGTCTCACGTGACGATCTCGAAGAGCGCGAGGAAAAAAAGGGCAGCTTTTACTACGCCACGGTCACAACTGCGGGCCGTCCGGCCGCGGAAATCGTCGCCGATGTTCTTGAAAAGGCCATCCGCACCTTCCCTTGGCCCAAATCCATGCGTTGGGGCGCTGGAACGCTGCGCTGGGTTCGCCCATTGCACCGTATCCTTTGCATCCTCGTTGATGAGGCCGGCGCAAATGTCGTTCCGCTGGACGTAGACGGGATCAAGGCAGACAATCTCACCGAGGGGCACCGTTTCCTGTCCGGAGATGTATTCGCTGTCACGTCCTTTGATGATTACGAAACCCGCCTGAAGCGCCAAAAGGTCATCCTGAACCCGGAAGAGCGCGCCGAAGCGATCTGGAATGACGCCACCAATCAATGCTTCGCGGCTGGTTTCGAAGCCGTGGAAGACAAGGGTTTGCTGGCTGAAGTGGCCGGGCTGGTGGAATGGCCCGTGGTCCTGATGGGCGAGATCGGAGAGGACTTCCTCGATCTGCCGCCCGAGGTGCTGCAAAGCTCCATGAAAGAACATCAGAAGTTCTTTTCGGTGCGCAATCCCAAGACGGGCCGGATCGAGCGGTTTATCACAGTAGCCAACACCGAGACTGCCGATCAGGGCGCAACGATCCTTGCCGGAAATCAAAAGGTGCTTGCCGCGCGTCTGGCCGATGCCAAGTTCTTTTGGGAAAATGACCTGCGCGTTGCCAAGTCCGGCGATCTCAGCCCATGGACAGACAAACTGGCAGCCGTGACGTTCCACAACAAGATGGGCAGCGTCGGGGATCAAGTGTCCCGCATGGCCGCCATGGCCGAAAAACTGGCGCCAATGGTCGGCGCAGATCCCGCTTTGGCCCGTCAGGCGGCAGAAGTGGCCAAGGCTGATCTGTCGTCCGAAATGGTCTACGAATTCCCCGATCTGCAAGGTCTGATGGGGCGCTACTACGCCGAGGCCGCAGGCCTGCCCAACGCCGTGGCCGTTGCAGCCGAAGAACATTATTCGCCGCTGGGACCATCCGATGCGGTTCCCACAGAGGCGGTTTCGATCGCTGTCGCTCTGGCAGAAAAATTGGACAAGCTCACCGGGTTCTGGGCGATCGGAGAAAAGCCAACAGGGTCCAAGGATCCCTTTGCTTTGCGCCGTGCCGCGCTCGGTGTGATCCGGATTGTCTTGGAAAACGGGCTTCGTCTTCATCTGGACCGCTTGTTCGACGCGCAATTGTTGCGCCATGAAATTGGTATGCAGCCTACCCAAGAGGCCGCAGCACTGCGGGACGCCTTGCTGCGCGAGGTTGCACAGCATGGCGTCTTTGGGTCGGCTGTCCGCGCCGTGATCGACCAGATCGAAGGGGATGCCCCTGACTGGATCAGCGCCGTGACCGAACACAAACCGGACCTGAGCGACGACCTGCTGAGCTTTGTGCACGACCGCCTCAAGGTGCATCTGCGCGATGGTGGCATCAGCCATGACGTCATCGAGGCCTGTCTGGCCATGCCCGGCTCAGACGATCTGGTTTTGCTGGTCAAGCGAGCGGAATCCCTTGCGGCCTTCATGGCAACGGATGACGGCACGAACCTTGTTCAAGGGTTCAAACGTGCCAACAACATCCTGAGCCAAGCCGAAGAAAAGGACGGCGTCGAGTATTCCTACGGCGGTGATCCCAACTTCGCGGAAGACCCTGCAGAAACCGCCCTGTTCACTGCCCTCGATACGGCCCGCGCCAAGATCAAACCCTCCATGGACAGCGAAAACTTTGCCGCTGCCATGGAAGCCATGGCCGAATTGCGAGCACCGATCGATGCCTTTTTCGAAGCGGTTCAAGTCAACGCCGAAAACGAAGTTGTTCGCCGCAACCGTTTGAATTTGTTGTCATCGATTCGCGAAATCTGCTCGCAGGTCGCCGATCTGACCCGTCTGGAAGGCTGACTTTCACCCCGGCGGCCCGCCATGCCGCCGCTGACACAGGCCCCCAGCCCTGCAAATTGCAGACAATGCTGGGGTTTACCCCCTGTCGTTGACCAAAGTCAGTTAACCTGACGGCTGCGACGTCAATCTGACTTGTCAGATCAGACTTCATCCGTATGCTTCCGGCATGCCTAACGCCGCACTGCAGCAACCCGCGGGTGACAACCCACATGTTACCCTGATCACGCCATCGTCTCCGATGGCGACGCCGACCCATGGCGGGCGGGCAAAATGTTTGCAGCGACTGGTGCGGCTCGACCTGCCCGTTCCACGTACCGTCGCGCTGTCGTTTGACACCGTCCATGAAATCGCCGGCGGAGCGCTTCCGGATATTGCCAATGTGATTGCGCAGTTTGACGAAGGCGCGCTGCTTTGTGTCCGCCCCTCATCCGAAGACCCTGATTGGGGCGGCCCCGGCGCAATCCTCAATATCGGCATGAATGATGCCCGCTATGTGGATTTGTCAGAACGCATCGGCCGCGAATTTGCAGCGGTCCTTTATCTGCGGTTTGTTCAGGCCTACGCGGTCCACGTGGCCCGTTTGGATCCCGACACCTTTGATGAAATCGAAGACATGGGTCCCGGCGGCCTTTCGGCTGCTTTGGCCGCCTACGAGGAAGAAGCCGAAGAACCATTCCCACAAGATCCGGTCGAACAACTGTCCGCCGTTCTGACCTGCATGGCCCGTGCATGGGAAGGCACCACCGCGCGCCTGTTGCGGCAAGCAAAAGGCGCGCCCATGGACGCCGGGCTTGGTCTGGTCGTTCAGGAAATGGCGCTGGGAATTGGGGCCGGGGAATGCGGCTCGGGCGTTTTGCAGTTGGTTGATCCCGATACCGGACTGCGCCAGATCACCGGCCGTTACCTAAGCCAAAGCCAAGGCCGCGAGGCGCTGGAGATGGATTTCGCCAGCCTGTTTCTTACACGTGATCCCCGTGGACCATCGCTCGAAGATCAGGCACCAGAAGCCTTTAAGGCACTGATAGAAAATGCCGAATTGATGCGGCAACGCCTGCGCGAAGAAATGCAGATCGAATTCACCATCGAAAACGGTGCTCTGCATATCCTCGATGGTATCCGGGTGCCCCGATCGTCCCGGGCCGCTGTCCGCATTGCCGTACGCTTGGCCGAAGACGGCATAATCAGTCACGAAGAAGCCCTGCTGCGGATTGAGCCGCGTGCCATATCGGAACTGTTGCACCGCCAGATCGCACCCGGTGCACATCGCGACGTGATCGGATCAGGCGTGGCGGCATCGCCCGGCGCGGCAACTGGCAAGATCGTCTTTTCCTCGGCCGAGGCGCAGGCCAGCGCTGCGCGCGGGGAACCTTGTGTGCTGATCCGCCGGGAAACCAGCCCCGAGGACATTCGCGGAATGCATGCAGCAGTCGCTGTTGTCACCGAACGCGGCGGGATCACCAGCCATGCGGCCGTGATCGGACGCGGACTTGGCCTGCCCTGCGTTGTGGGCGCGGCCAACATGAAATTCGATTTGCGCAAACGCCAGATCACCACCGCCGACGGACGAAGCTTTGCCCACGGCGAGGAAATCACCGTGGATGGCACCAGCGGACAGGTACTGGCGGGTGCGGCGCTGACCGTCGAAGCGGCTCTGGATGATGCGTTTCAAACACTGATGGGCTGGGCCGATAAAGCCCGGGACATTGCGATCCGAGCGAATGTCGATACCCCTGCAGACGCGGCAACCGCACAGAATTTCAAGGCCGAGGGGATCGGCCTGTGCCGCACGGAACACATGTTTTTTGAGGCGGATCGCCTGACACCCATGCGTGAGATGATCTTTGCCGACGGCTCCGAAGACAGGATGGCCGCGCTCGCCGTCCTCCTTCCGATGCAGCGCGCTGATTTCACTGCACTTTTCAGCATCATGGAAGGCTTGCCCGTCTGTATTCGTTTGTTCGATCCGCCGCTGCACGAGTTTCTTCCAAGTGACCGCGCCGGCCTGCGCGATCTGGCCGAAGCGCTGGATCTGCCGATTTCGGATGTGACCGAACGGGTCGAAGCCTTGGGAGAATACAACCCAATGCTGGGCATGCGCGGCGTGCGCCTTGGGATTACCGTGCCAGAAATCTACGACATGCAGGCCCGGGCAATCTTTGAGGCCACGCTGGATGCCAGCCGCGCCGGCGCGCCACCGGTGGTGCCCGAAATCATGTTGCCGCTCGTTTCTGCCAAACGCGAAGTCGAAATCCTGCGTACCCGCATCGACGCCGTTGCCTCTGCGGTCAAGGCAGAACGCGGGCGCGATTTCACCTATCGACTGGGTGTGATGGTCGAAACACCACGCGCTTGCCTGCGTGCCGACGACATCGCGCAGCACGCTCAGTTCCTTTCGTTTGGCACCAACGACCTGACACAGATGGCGTATGGGCTGTCGCGGGACGACGCGGGCCGCTTCATGTCGGATTACGTTCAGCAAGAGGTATTCCTGGAAGACCCGTTCCACATTCTCGATATCGAGGGGGTTGGCGAACTGGTGGCCATAGGCGCAGAACGGGGGCGTCAGGGACGGCCAGATGTTCTGCTGTCGATTTGCGGGGAACATGGCGGTGATCCTGACTCCATCGCGTTTTGCCGCGCCGTGGGCATGAACCATGTCAGTTGCTCGCCCTTCCGTGTGCCGATTGCCCGGCTGGCGGCCGCGCAGCTCGCGATTCGGGAAACCATTGGATCGCAGTAGCCAGAAACCAGCGCTCGAATGACGGATAGGTGGTATCCGCTGATCAGCAGGGCACAATCTGTCGGGATTTACTGAGACACCGTTTTTGAGTATCACCCAAGTCCTCTGAGAAGGCGCGATGCCGCTTCAGAGCAGCCGAACAGATTTGTGGAAGATCTCATGCTTCGTATTTGCAGCCTATTTTTGACATTTGCGGTATTCGCCGTGACCGCGCAGGCAGAGACCGGCAGCAAATACAAACGCCTTCTGACGCTCGAACAACGCGCCCTTTCTTCGGCATCGGGCGCCCATCTTTCACGGATCGTCACACCTTTGCCGATGCCCAAGGCCCAGACTGTCGCCAAGGGTACCGGCAATTACCCTATGACGACCGAATGGCTGGCCAAGCAACCTGCCCCATCGGGCGACGCGCAATGGCGATGCCTGTCCGAGGCACTCTATTTCGAGGCGCGAGGCGAAACTCTCAAAGGTCAGTTCGCCGTGGCCGAAGTGATCATGAACCGGGTCAAAAGCTCTCGTTTTCCGAACTCGGTCTGCGGTGTGATCAATCAGGGCACAGGGCGTAAATACGCCTGCCAGTTCACCTACACTTGTGATGGACGCCCTGAAAACATCAATGAGCCCCGCGCTTGGGAACGGGTCGGCAAAGTGGCCAAGACCGTCCTGACCAAGGGCTCGCCCGGTCTGACCAAAGGCGCGACCCACTATCACACCACGGCGGTAAAGCCGAACTGGTCGCGCACCTACACGCGCACAGCCAAGTACGGGGTGCATTTGTTCTACAAACACACCTGGCGCGAGTCCAAACGCTGAACGGCATTTCACGTCGCATCCAGCCGTTGGGGTGACGCGCTGGCCCAAAGGGCTGTCATGGGCTAAGTGTACGGTCTGGGAAAACCACGCGCCGCCAGCAAGGAGCAACCATGGCCGACGAAATCCGTCTCGCGTTCGCGCACCCGTCCGAACGGGCTATTGCCACTGCCGGGGACACGCCTCGCGACCGTATCAGTCTGCGCGATCATGTGCTCGAGGCCGAAATCGGTGCCTTTCAGGCTGAACGCGGCACAACCCAGCGCCTGCGCTTCAATGTTGTCGTCGAAATTGCACCCTTGCCGCCCACGCTGGATGACGACGTGGATCGCATCCTGTCGTATGACCGCGTGACCGAAGCGATTGCCCATGAACTGGCCGCCGAACGTCTGAACCTGCTAGAAACGCTGGCAGAACGGGTGGCCGAACGCATTTTGCTGGAGCCACAGGCCGTTCGGGCCTTTGTGCGGATTGAAAAGCTTGATCGCGGCCCCGGCGCTCTTGGCGTCGAAATCGTTCGAACACGAAAGGACTATGGGCAGCATTTGAACGAGCTGGCCGATGAGGTCACACAAGAACGTCCGCATCCCCGCATTGTCTACCTGTCCAACGAAGCCATTGCGCATGATGGCTTGCATGCCGCCATTGACGCGCTTGCGGCCCGCAGCGCGCCGGTGATTTTGTGCGTCGGGGCACCAGAGGTCGAAAGCCCCAAGACAGGGCACAAGATGACCCAGCGCCGTATCGATCTGCTTGCGATCGAACAAAACGGATGGATGCTGGCGGCAAAAGACGAACGCTGCAAGGTCGTGGCCACGCGCACGGAACTGGATTGGGCTATGAAGAATGGCCAGATTTGCGTCTGGGCCCCGTCCAAAATTGTGCTGGACGCCACAGAAGGCCCACAGGTTCAACCGCGCGACAGCGTGGCACTGGCGGCGTGGTTCGCAGGAGACATGGAAGCCTGTGAGTTGGTTGTCATCGGCGAAAGCCTGCCAGAAGGCGGCGCGGTTCCACAGCGCGCGGCCAATCCGGGCGCTGCACTGTTCTAGGCGACTTGCCAAGCCTGTCAGGATGGGTCAGGGAATGGCCATGAGAGCCTACTACAGACCGCTGGTGCGTTTTGAGCTGCCCCGTCCCCCGGATGCATTGCCATTGGCCGGTGGCCCCGGCTGGTTCAACGAAGCCGTCCAACACGACCGGGACGGCAGTCTGACCCACGTGGCACTGTCCGACATCCCGCAAGACTGGCAAGAGCGCCTCAGCAGCCCTCGCGCGCCTATCGCCGGGCTGGAAATGGACCAACCCAATCTGATGGGCATCCTGAACGTCACGCCCGATAGCTTTTCCGATGGGGGCAGCCACAGCGGCGCGGCCAAGGCGCTTGCTCATGCCAACCGCATGGTGGCCGAAGGCGCGTCCATCATCGATATCGGCGGTGAAAGCACCCGTCCCGGTGCACAGACAGTGCCCGTCGAAGCAGAAATCGCGCGTATCGAACCGGTCATTCGCGCGGTGCGTCGTGACATTGCTGTTCCCATGTCGATCGATACCCGCAAATCCTGTGTTGCCGAGGTTGCGGTTCGGGAAGGTGCACGCATCGTCAATGACGTGTCCGGCTTTACCTATGACCGGATGCTCGCTCCTTTTTGCGCCCGCAACAATCTGCCGGTTTGCGTGATGCATGCGCAGGGCGACCCGGAAACGATGTCCGACAATCCGCGCTATGATGACGTGTTGCTGGACGTCTACGATTTTCTGGCAGCGCAGGTCTGCATGCTTGAAGGACTGGGGATTTCGCGGGAACAGATCATCGTCGATCCCGGTATCGGGTTTGGCAAGACGCTGGCCCACAACCTGACTTTGCTAAACGGATTGTCGTTGTTTCACGGCATTGGATGCGCGGTGTTGCTGGGCGCATCCCGAAAAGGTTTCATCGGCACCATTACCGGTGCCAATCCCGCCAGCGCACGCATGCCCGGATCCGTTTCGGTCGCGCTTTGCGCGGCTCAACAAGGGGCACAAATCCTGCGCGTTCACGATGTGGCTGAGACCGCTCAGGCGCTGCGGATGTGGCGGGCAATCAACGAAGGAAAATTCCATGAATCGTAAGTTGTTTGGCACCGACGGTGTGCGTGGAACCGCCAACAGTTTCCCAATGACTGCAGAGATGGCGTTGATCCTCGGGGCCGCTGTGGGCCGGCATTTTCGGCGTGAACACCGCGGCGTGCACCGCGTCGTGATCGGCAAGGACACACGTTTGTCCGGCTATATGTTCGAAAACGCCCTGACGGCTGGCCTGACATCGACCGGAATGAATGTGCTGCTTCTTGGGCCGGTTCCCACACCGGCGGTCGGTCTGCTCACCCCGTCCATGCGCGCGGACCTCGGGATCATGATCTCGGCCAGCCACAATCCGGCGGAAGATAACGGGATCAAGTTTTTCGGGCCTGACGGTTTCAAACTGTCAGACGAAGTGGAAATGCAGATTGAGTCCATGGTCGAAGATGGACCGCGCCCCGCCTCTCCTAAGAGCATTGGACGAGCGAAACGTATCGATGACGGCCGGTTCCGGTACCAGGAACGGGTAAAGTCGACCCTGCCACACGGACTACGACTGGACGGCATGAAAGTCGTCGTCGACTGCGCCAATGGCGCGGCCTACAAGACCGCACCGGAAGTCTTGTGGGAACTCGGGGCCGAAGTGATCCCGGTGGGCGTGGCCCCGAACGGCTTGAACATAAATGACGGGTGCGGATCGACCAGCCCGCAGATCGCGGCAGAAACTGTCGTGGCGCATGGTGCTGACGTCGGCATTTGCCTCGATGGAGATGCGGATCGCATCATTCTCATCGATGAGGCCGGACAGGTCGCTGATGGCGATCAGATCATGGCCCTGCTGGCCGGCCGCTGGGCCGAAGAAGGCAAACTGCGGGGCGGCACGCTGGTATCGACGGTCATGTCCAATCTTGGACTGGAACGGTTCATGCAAGACCGCGGCCTGAAACTGGAACGCACCGCCGTTGGCGACCGTTATGTTGTCGAGGCCATGCGCTCGGGCGGCTGGAACCTTGGCGGCGAACAATCGGGTCATATCGTAATGACCGACTATGCAACCACAGGCGATGGCCTGATGGCCGGGCTGCAGTTCCTGTGTGAAATGGTGCGGACCGGACAGCCTGCATCTGCATTGACCCGCTCGTTCACGCCGGTTCCCCAGATGCTCAAGAATGTCCGCTACAGTGCCGGGGATACCCCGCTTGAGGCCGCCTCTGTCAAACAGGCCATCTCTGACGCCGAAGAGCAGTTGGTCGGCAAGGGCCGTCTGTTGATCCGCAAATCCGGAACCGAGCCGCTGGTCCGCGTTATGGCAGAGTGCGAAGATGACGCTCTGCTGGAACAGGTTGTCGACGGCATTGTGGCCGAGGTTCAGGCCGCCACAGGCACGCCCGCCTAGATCAACAGCTAGAGATCAATTTCCTTGCCCTCATCGGCCAATTCATCCGGCGTTTTCTTGCGCAGGATGATATCGCCGTTGGGCAGGATTTCGGGTGGATGATAGACAGACCAGTCTTCAACCTTGTCCATCAGATCGCGCAATGCCGGACCCATCTGATCCGCAAATTCCCGAAACGCGGGCTCGATTTCGCGGGCCATATCCTCCAGCTCTTCCAGAGCGGGTTCCATTTCGGTCATCAAGCCGCGAAAGAACAGCCGCGCGCCTTCTTCCATAAGGCTCAGACCCTCTTCTTTGGGCTGATCGTCCTGTGCCAGTGCAGGCGAAGAGACAAAAACCGCAGCTGACAAGGCCAGCGCTACAATCGGGACCATCACGGGGTTGGCAGGGTGTTTCATGACGCAAATGTATGCACGGAGCACGCCGATTTAAAGCGCTGTGCGCTTAGACGTCGATATCCAACACGACCGGAAAGTGATCCGAAGCCGTCAGGAGCGCGTCGCGCAGGGCTTGATCGCGCCAGCATTCAGGGTCTTCGAAAGGGTGCCAGATCCGCCAGCGCGGCGATTTGGAGCGCAGGTCCTGCGAGACCATGACATAGTCCAAGAGCGCCTGCATGTACCGCTTTTCACCCGTCAGATAGAACCGTGCGGAACTGGGCTGTGCACCCAGTTTTCGGGCCAGTGCCTGCTCTGCATGCGGGTCAAACAGCGCCTTTGCCCCCTCACCCAGAACAATTTCCACAGAGCTGCGGCCAAAGAGGTTTTCATACTCGTCCAGCCCCGGACCATCATTCAGATCACCCAGAACAATCAAACTGTCGCCGGCCTCTAGGTGCGCATCCACACGTGCGCGCAACCAAATCGCCTGCGCCAATTGTTTGCGACGATTGGCGATGGCAAAGCGCATGACTTCATCACGATCCGTCGCGCCATGGGGCGCTTTTGACTTCAGATGCGATCCGATCATTCTGAGCACCGAGCCGCTGGTCGTTTCAACCTTGAGCTCGAGCGGTGGTTTGGAAAAGACCACCCTGTCCCGTGTCGCATCAATATCCAGATCAATGTGGAACGCAGTGTCAAAGCGTGGTGCGTTCGCGCTTTCCTGCGGATCATGGCGCGCTGTCAGAACGGCCGGATCATAGAGCAAAGCGATTTCCTGCTGCGTATCGTTCACAAAACCCGTCGCGACGGCGTTTGTGCGCAAAGAAAACCGTTCAGCAAAATAGCTGAGCGCCTTGGTTGTGCTACGTTTTTTGCTGGTGTCCGGCGCTTCGATAATCATGATCGCGTCCGCATCGACAGCCGTCAGCACGCGGGCAATGGCGGTTGTCTGTTCCGCCCTGGAAACCTTGTAGCGGGCGGACCAGCCAGAATCGTCGTGCAACACCCCGTCATCATCGAACAGCGCGTCAAACCATTCGATATTGTAGGTGGCCAACCTCATGCGGTTTCGCGCGCCTGAATGTCTTCCCATGCGCGGTTGATGTCCTGCATCCGGCGTTCGGACAGCTTCACCGCTTCGGCAGGAACCCCGCGCGCAATCATTCGGTCTGGATGGCATTCACGCACCAATTGCCGCCAATGATCGCGGATTTCATCCATAGGCGTATCAGGCGTGACGCCCAGAACCGTAAAGGGATCGGGTGCGGCATCCGGCACAAAACGTGCGCGCAGCCCTGCAAAACGCACGTCATCCATGCCGAAAATCTCGGCAACCCTTTGCAAAAATGCATCTTCTGCCGGGTGGTAGGTGCCATCGGCCATCGCGATATGGAACAAGCCTTCCATCAGATCACACAGGGTGCTGTCTTCGCCGTCAAACATTGCGCCGATGCGGTGGGCGTATTCTTCGAAACCGGCCACGTCTTTGCGGGCAAGGTTGAACAGTCGCGCCGCGTTTCGTTCTTCCTCCGGTGCAATGTGAAAGACCTCGCGAAAGGCCGTGACTTCATCGCGCGTTACCAGCCCATCCGCCTTTGCCATCTTGGCGGACAAGGCGATGACCGCGATCGTAAAAGCAATGCTGCGCTCAGGCGGGCTGCGGAATGCATCAAAAATAGCGGACAGGCCCTCACCCTTGGTCAGGGCAGAGATAGCTTCGGAAATGCGGGACCAAATTGACATGCAATCACTTTACGTCAGCGCCGACCCGGTGTCAGCGCGACAAATCCAAAAATTTCTGCATCAGCACAAGATCCATCCAACGGCCAAATTTGAACCCAACCTGGGGCAAACGTGCGACCTGCTCGAAACCGATCGCGCTGTGAAAGGCGACCCCATCGGGGTTTTCACCACTGACCCCCGCCCAAAGCGAATGCACGCCCTCTTGCCGCGCGGCGTGTTCCAAAGCCGACATGAGCGCCCTGCCCGCGCCCTGACCGCGCGCTTCGGGAGCCAACTGGATGGAATGTTCCTTGGTATGGGCATAGCCCGGACCACCGCGAAAGGCGGAATAAGTGGCAAAACCGATCAGCTGACCTTGATCTTCGGCGACCTGAAAACCATGCCCACGGCTTTCAATATCCTCAATGAGGCCTTCAGTTGTTTTGGTTTCGGTGGTGAAGGTCACCGACGTGTTTAGAATAACGTCATTCCAAATGGCCGCGATGCCCGGTGCATCCGAAGGGATTGCCGGACGTATGATCATGACAACCACACCTCTTTGCCATCGATTTGCATGCAGGCTCTTAGCTCAGGCGTCTTGGCCTGTTCAAATCGCACGATCGAAGTCTCCAACGCTGGCCCCAGCAGGCCCGCCAGCTCATCCGCGCGAGGATGCCGGATATGCAGAGACTTCAACCCCACGCCGGAGCCAACCAGTGATCGACCCGGCGGGACATCGCTGTGCCACTGGATGATTGCCGGAAAAAGCCCGTCAAATGGCAGTTGTCCGTCAGCCGGAACAGCCATAGTCCACCGCAGGCCGTCCCGCTCCAATTCCACAGGAGATCCGGCCTGCGGGAACATCTGAAGTGCACTGTCCATGTCATGCGTGCGCACAATCCATTTATTCAGCCGTGCGGGGCCAACAAAAGTATCCAAGCCAAACCAACGCGGAAACGATGGGGACGGAACACTTGGGTCACTGGCGATCGCTTCGAGGTACAAGCCGTCTTCCAGCCCCATCAGACGGTTATGGGTGGCAAAATGCGCATGCCGTCCACCACCGCCCAAATCCTTTTTCAAACAATGCTCTACATGTTTCGCAGCCTCTTCCAGAGTGGCTCCGAGAACTGCAATGTGATCAAGTTCCAGCATTGATTTCCGCCTTTGAATAATCACGGACAACCTACCGCCGCAGCACCGACTTGCCCATAGATGATTCGAGACCCATCGCCCTTCAAAAGGTTAACAAACACTTTAAAATTGTCCGAACTATAGAAATTTCTACCAAGAATTAGATTTACCTGTATTGTGGTTACGTAAAGTTATGTTTTGGCGCGTTTCGCTACCAATGATTGAACGAAGGGACACATTCATGTTCGGAAACTTGAAAAAAATCTGCACGAAAACCGCAACAGTTGCTTTGCTGGCACTGGGCTTCAATGCCGCAACGGTCGACAAAGCCGCTGCCCAAGACGCGATACTTGGTGAAGTCCGCACATTCGGCTTCAACTTCTGCCCACGTGGCTGGGCTGAAGCGAGCGGCGCTCTGCTGGCAATCAACTCGAACACTGCGCTGTTCTCGCTTTTAGGTACGACATTCGGCGGCGATGGCCGCACGACATTTGGCCTGCCTGACATGCGCGGCCGCTCGACTCTTGGCCTCGGCACGGGTCCGGGCTTGGGCAATGTAGTCTGGGGTCAACGGGGCGGCGTGGAATCCGTCGTGTTGAATACCGCGCAATTGCCAGCACACAACCACTCACTCAATGCAACCAACAATCCCGCGGATCAAAAGCGTCCGAACGGCGATATTCTGGCGTTCCCCGATGTCTCAATTGATGGCATTCCGTTGAAAATTTACGGCGACGGAACGGCTGAAGTCCAGATGCTACCGAGCAGCATCGGCATGACCGGAAACAACGCACCGGTAGCCATTCGTGACCCCTACATCGGGATGATCCACTGCATTGCAACGGAAGGCGTCTATCCTTCCCGCAGCTGATTGTGACACAGCAGAAAAAGAGGCCCCGCCGAATTTCTTCGGCGGGGCTTTTTATCTGGATAAGCACAGCGCCATAGTCAATTGGTCAGGCGGCCTCATCTCGGGCTTCGCGGATCAGGCGCAGGATATCCTGTGCCGCCTCGGGTATATTGGTTCCCGGTCCGAAGATCGCCTTCACACCCGCACTATACAGGAATTCATAGTCCTGCTGGGGGATGACGCCGCCACAAATCACAATGATTTCCCCGGCGCCCTGTTCCTTCAGCGCCTGAACCAATTGCGGCGCGAGTGTCTTGTGGCCAGCGGCCTGAGAGCTGATCCCGATAACGTGCACATCGTTGTCGATTGCATCCTGCGCAGCCTCGGCCGGGGTCTGGAACAGCGGACCAACATCCACGTCAAAGCCAATGTCCGCAAAAGCCGTGGCAATAACCTTGGCACCACGGTCATGCCCGTCCTGCCCCATCTTGACCACCAGCATACGTGGACGGCGGCCCTCATCATCGGCAAATGCGTTGACCGATTTCTGGATCGCGGCAAAGCCTTCGTCACCTTCATAGGCAGCACCATAAACACCGGCGAGCGTTTTGACCTCGGCGCGATGGCGACCGAACACTTTTTCCATGGCCATGCTGATCTCTCCTACGCTGGCGCGGTGGCGCGCGGCTTCGACCGCGGCTTCGAGCAGATTGCCACCCTCTGAGGCGCGGCGGCTGAGTTCGTCCAAGGCGGCTGTACAGGCGGCCTCATCGCGGGTGCTGCGAATGGATTCGAGACGGGCGATTTGCGCGTCCCGGACCGCCGCGTTGTCGATGTCGAGGATGTCCAGTTCATCCTCTTTCTCGAGCCGGTATTTATTCACCCCAACGATAACATCCGTGCCCCGATCGATGTCTGCCTGACGGCGGGCTGCGGTTTCCTCGATGCGCAGCTTGGGCATACCGGATGCGACCGCCTTGGTCATGCCACCCATTTCATCCACCTCTTCGATCAGCGCCCAGGCTGCCTCGGCCAGATCATGGGTCAGCTTTTCGACATAGTAACTGCCAGCGAGTGGATCGACGACTTTGGTGACGCCCGTTTCTTCCTGCAAGATCAACTGGGTGTTGCGTGCGATCCGGGCACTGAATTCCGTCGGCAGCGCAATCGCTTCATCCAACGCATTGGTGTGCAGGGATTGTGTTCCACCCAATACGGCGCTCATGGCCTCGTAGGCGGTGCGGATCACGTTGTTGTAGGGATCCTGTTCAGCCAAAGACACACCCGAGGTCTGGCAATGGGTGCGCAGCATCTTGGACCGTGGGTTCTGAGCGCCAAGCTCTGTCATGATCCGATGCCAGAGCATCCGCGCCGCGCGCAGCTTGGCCGCTTCCATGAAGAAATTCTTGCCGATCGCAAAGAAGAACGACAGCCGTCCGGCGAATTTATCCACGTCCATACCGCGCGCCATGGCGGTTTTTACGTATTCCTTGCCGTCTGCCAGCGTGTAGGCCAGTTCCTGCACAAGGTTCGCCCCGGCCTCTTGCATGTGGTAGCCGGAAATCGAGATCGAGTTGAATTTCGGCATCTCGTTCGATGTGTATTCGATGATATCCGCGATGATCCGCATCGAGGGTTCGGGCGGATAGATGTAGGTGTTGCGCACCATGAACTCTTTGAGGATATCGTTCTGGATAGTGCCCGACAGCACCGAACGGTCGTGCCCCTGTTCTTCGCCCGTGACGATAAAATTCGCGAGGATCGGGATCACCGCGCCGTTCATCGTCATCGAAACCGAAACCTTGTCGAGTGGAATCCGGTCAAACAGGATTTTCATATCCTCGACACTGTCGATTGCCACACCAGCCTTGCCTACGTCGCCGACAACCCGTTCGTGATCGCTGTCATAGCCACGGTGAGTGGCCAGATCGAAAGCAACCGAAACACCCTGCTGCCCCGCATCCAGCGCCTTGCGGTAAAACGCGTTGGATTCCTCGGCCGTGGAAAAACCCGCGTATTGGCGGATGGTCCATGGGCGGCCCGCATACATCGTGGCCTTAACGCCG
>JAHDIS010000085.1 GCA_020630695.1 Paracoccaceae bacterium
GCAAGGGCAGTTTCTGCAATAACTGCATCAAACGCGCCATCGGTGTCGCCCATATCCAGGCGTGCGTTGCCGTAAGCAACGAAGAAAGATGCACCACCGTCGTCAGCGTCGTTTGCAACAGCTGCTGCACCCGAACCACCTTCGTCGAGGTCAACGGACGCACCAAAGGTCAGACCGTTGTCTGCTTCGCCGGTCATGGCGAATGTTACGTCAACGTCAGTGTGGAACTGAGTGTCGATGCCGTCACCACCGAAGATACCGATTTCACCGGAACCGGAGATGGCGATGTCTGCGGACGCTACGCCCGCGGTTGCAACCAGCGCGGTGGTCGCGAACAGGATGTTTTTCATTTTTTCCCTCATGTGTTCAAAGGCACGTACCAAGCCGGATGCCCGACTTTGATGGAGTGATCTATGCGCCCGCCGACCGGCCATTCGCAACCCTCACGAAAGCCGGTTGCCGAACAAGGAAACGAGTGATGCGCAATTGCCACAAGGATTGCCGCCACGGCGCTTTGACACCTGTTACACAGGAAAATATGCGCAATTTCCCGCTTACAGGTCGTTGATTTTGTGTTGGCGTAGCGAATCCGGATTGCCCTTTTCGACAGGACGTTTGTACGGCAAAGCGACCGATTCCCCCTACGTAAGGAGGGCGCACGCGCGATTACGCGCGCGGAAAAGCAGAATCGCGACCTGATTGTGATTGCCGACTTGCCGCTTTTGTATTGCGTGGGTATTCAGGGTCAGGATTGAAGGTCGTCATTCGCAGGAGACGAGACATGAACAAGACACGCATTGCCTTGGGAATGGGGCTTACTGTTGCCTTGCTCGTCCAGGCAGGGTGCGGCGCTTTTGGAAACCGAAACCCAAATCGCGCACCCGTTGAGACACCACCTGCAGATGAGATCATGGACTCGGTGCTTTATCCCGACGGCCAGAAGCCGCGAAGCACTCTTTGGGATATCTTCCGTGCGCGCCCGGACCAAGGTCAGGTTGGTTCGGTCAACAAGTACATCTGGAACGCTGCTCTTGAGACCCTGAACTTTCTGCCTGTTCAATCGGTCGATCCATTCACGGGTGTCATCACCACTGGCTACGGCACGCCTCCGGGCGGTGGCCGCGCCTATCGCGCAACCATTTACGTAAGCGATCCTGCATTGGATGCACGTTCGCTGAACGTGGCGCTGATGACACGGTCCGGTCCGGCCTCTGCTGCCACCGTACGTGCGCTTGAAGATGCGATCCTGACACGGGCGCGTCAGCTGCGTGGGCAGGATAGCCGGCTTTGAGCTAAGTCCCTGCTTTCGCTGGGGTTATCGGAATATCAGAATGGCGCTGCAATCGCGGCGCCATTTTTTTGTGCAAAGATACCTGCAGGGCCGTCAATCGATGATCGGGCGCGGCTCCAGTTTGCCGAGGTCTTCGACCCATTTCAGGTGCTGTGGCAGGCAGATCGTTTGCAGATCATAGTTTTCCTGTACAAATGTCCGCGCGTTTTCGCCCAGCCGCTTTCTGAGGGCTTCGTCATCAAGAAGTGTGCAGAGCCTGTCCGTCAGCGCATTGCTGTCAAAGAAATCAACCATAAGGCCCGTCTCGCCCTCGGTTAACACCTCCCGAACCGGCTCAGTGCCCGAGGCGACGATTGCGCATTCGGCGCTCATGGATTCCAGCAAGGACCAGGACAACACGAAGGGGTATGTCAGGTAGACATGGGCCCGGCTGACCTGAATCATCGACAGATACGTGTCATAGGGCACGCGGCCCATAAAGTGTACGCGGTTCCAGCTCGGGGTCGGGATGCGTCCGCGAACCTCATCGATAAAGATCTGCATCCACGTTTGGCCCTTTGGCGGTTTGGAGCCATAGCTGACTTCGTTTCCACCCAGAATCACCACATGGGCATTCTTGCGGCGTTTCAAAATCTCGGGCAGGGCGCGCATGAAGACGTGGTAGCCGCGATAGGGTTCGAGGTTACGGTTGATAAAGGTGATGACCTCGTCGTCCCGTGTCAGGGTCAGATCATCGTTGATTTTCAGTTTTGCGTCTGGATTTGGCTTGGCGACTTCGGTGTCCACCCCGTCATGGGCCACGGTCAGACGATCCTGCCATTTGTCAGGGAATGTGCTGGCCTGGAACCGGGTTGGTGACAGCCCCGCATCCATCACCTCTTCGTGCAGGCGATTGTTCAGATTCTTCATCCGAATGCGCAGCGTATCGCTTTCGATGTTCTTGCTTGGGAACTCGGGGTCAAAATTGATGAAGGGCTTGCTGGTCAGATGATAAAGCTCGCAGTACAGGCCAAGCCGCGCGTTCGGCCAGACATCTTTGAGGAACATCGACTCGCCCCAGCCGTGGTGCGCGCAGATGACATCCGGCTCGAACCCTTTGGCCTTTAGGGCTTTGGCGCCGCGGTAGCATGAGGTTGCCCGCAAGATCTTGGTTTCGAAATCGGCCAGCCACGGGTGAATGCCCTTGGTGGATGCCCCCTGAATTTCGTACGGGATGATTTTGACGCCCTGCCAGTTTTGCGGCTCCTTGACCTTACAAGTCAAAGCCACAACCTCATGGCCTTGCTGCACGAGTGCCGGCGCAAGGTGTTTGTATTGCCCAGGGAAATTCTGGTGAATCAGCAGGATTTTCATTTTGCGACCTTGGTAAAATTAGTAGTGCCTTTCTGGCATCTCGTTTCCGGCGCGCCAACGGTGGTTTTCCGCACTTCTCCCAACAAGGGCCGATGGGTTGCCGAAATGTCGACAACCCTTAGGGTCCCTCTTGCTCGTCGGGCGTGGCCCTTCTATGCAACAGTTTCAACTCGCCGACCCAAAGGACCGCATATAATGTCAGCCTATGATCCCGCCGCTATCGAGCCGAAGTGGCAAGCCGCCTGGGAAGAACAGCAGACCTTCAAAGCGGTCCGCAGTGACGACAAACCCAAATACTATGTGCTTGAAATGTTTCCCTACCCATCCGGGCGGATTCATATCGGGCATGTGCGGAACTACACGATGGGGGACGTGATCGCCCGGCACAAGCTGGCGTCTGGTTACAATGTTCTGCATCCGATGGGCTTTGATGCCTTTGGCATGCCGGCCGAAAATGCGGCGATGGCCAGCGGTGGTCACCCCAAGACATGGACCTACGACAACATCGATACGATGGTCGGCCAGATGAAGCCGCTGGGTTTTGGTCTCGACTGGTCCCGTATGTTTGCGACCTGTGATCCGGAATATTACGGTCAGCAGCAGGCGTTGTTCATTGATTTCCTTGAGCGTGGCTTGGTCTATCGCAAAAACGCGGTGGTCAACTGGGATCCGGTGGATATGACCGTGCTTGCCAACGAGCAGGTGATCGATGGCAAAGGCTGGCGGTCCGGCGCCGAGGTTGAACGGCGCGAACTCACGCAGTGGTTCTTCAAGATCTCCGACTATTCGGAAGAGCTTCTGGATGCTTTGGACGGTCTCGACAACTGGCCGGCCAAAGTGAAACTCATGCAGGCCAACTGGATCGGCAAATCCCGCGGCTTGCAGTTTGCCTTCAGCACGATTGATGCGCCGGATGGGTTCGACCGCATTGAGGTCTACACCACGCGCCCCGATACACTGATGGGCGCCTCTTTCGTCGGTATTTCGCCAGATCATCCGCTCGCCAAGCATCTTGAACGAGACAACCCCGAGCTGGCCGAGGCGGTCGCTGAGATGCGCCGGGGCGGCACCACTGAAGAGGCGCTGGAAAAAGCCGAAAAGCTTGGGTTCGACACCGGTATCCGCGTGCGTCATCCGTTTGACACGGCGTGGGAGCTGCCCGTCTATATCGCGAATTTCATTCTGATGGATTACGGCACCGGCGCAATTTTTGCCTGTCCCGCTCACGACCAGCGCGATCTGGATTTCTGCAACAAATATGGGTTGCCGGTTGTGTCGACCTACGTGCCTGAACAGGGTGAAGACAGCTTTACCCGACCCGAAGCAGGCGGCGAAGCCTATGTGCCGACCAAGACGGAAAAAGTACGCTACATCAAAGGCTTTGCCGGAGAAGAAGTTCAGACAGGAAATCAGGCCGTCGATGCGGCGATTGATTTTTGTGAAGCCAACGGCGTAGGGCAGGGCGTGACCAAATTCCGCCTGCGCGATTGGGGGCTTTCGCGCCAGCGATACTGGGGTTGCCCTATTCCGGTCGTGCATTGCGAAACCTGCGGCGTGGTGCCTGAGAAAAAGGAAAACCTGCCGATCGCGCTGCCCGATGACGTGTCGTTCGACGTGCCCGGCAACCCGTTGGACCGTCACCCGACATGGCGCGATTGCGCGTGCCCGTCCTGCGGTGCGGCTGCCAAACGTGAAACGGACACCATGGACACCTTTGTGGACAGCTCGTGGTATTTCGCGCGCTTTACCGCGCCGCGGGCCGACACGCCGACGGATATGGAAGACGCACGCTATTGGATGAACGTCGACCAGTATATCGGCGGTATCGAACACGCGATTCTTCATCTGTTGTACTCGCGCTTTTTCGCCCGTGCGATGAACATCACAGGGCATCTGCCCGACAAATCGCGTGAGCCGTTCGATGCGCTGTTCACCCAAGGGATGGTGACCCACGCGATCTACAAGAGCGATGATCCGCAAACGGGCCGCCCGGTCTATTTTTACCCGGAACAGGTGGAGTTGAAGGACGGAAAGGCGTTTTTCAAAGAAGATGGACGTGAATTGGAGGTCGTACCTTCGGCCAAGATGTCCAAATCCAAGAACAACGTCGTGGACCCGGTGCAGATCATTCAGACTTACGGTGCCGATACCGCACGCTGGTTCGTGCTGAGTGACTCGCCCCCCGAGCGCGATGTGGAATGGACCGCATCCGGCGCAGAAGCTGCAAACAAACATCTGACGCGGGTTCACCGGTTGTGCGCCGAGATTGCAACCAGCGATGCCCCGTCGACCAAGGAAGACGATGCCTTGCTTCGCGAAATGCACAAGGCGATTCATGACGTGTCCATGGGCGTCGAAAGTTTCGGGTTTAATGCCGCAATTGCAAAGCTTTACGCCTTTACCAATGCTGTGTCGAAGTCCCGAGCCGGGGCGGATGTGAAAAAGCAGGCTGCGCGGACACTGGCCCAGCTTATGGCACCGATGACACCGCATCTGGCCGAAGAATGCTGGCAGCTTTTGGGTGGCGAAGGGCTGGTTGCCAACGCGCCTTGGCCCAAGGCTGATGAGAGCATGCTGGTCGAGGACACGGTGACCTTGCCGATCCAGATCAACGGCAAACGACGGGGCGAAATGGCGGTTCCCCGCGACATGCCAAAGGAAGAGGTTGAAAAAGCCGTTCTTGCACACGAAGCTGTGGTGAAGGCGCTCGATGGGGGGCAGCCGAAAAAGCTTATCGTTGTGCCGGGGCGGATCGTGAATGTGGTTATCTGATAGAAGAACGGTTCTGCTGGGCGCGCTGGCCACGCTGGGCGCTTGCGGCTTTACACCCGCCTATGCGCCGGGAGGATCCGGACAACAGTTGTTGGGTCGGATTGCGCTCGACGAACCAAAGACCAAGAACGGCTATCGTTTCGGGCGTAGATTTGAGGAACGCCTGGGCCGCAGCAGTGGCCCGTTTCGGCTGTCGGTAAAAATTCAGGTTGATCGACAGGGTTTGGGTAGCACATCCGCCGGCGCGACCACGCGGTTTCGGTTTGTTGGGCGTGCGCTCTATTCGCTCAGGGATGCGGGTGATCCGGAAACGGTTCTGCTCGAAGGTCGGACAAACGCATTCACCGGGTATTCCACGACGGGCTCTACCGTTGCTACTTTGGCGGCGCAACGCGACGCCGAAGAACGCCTGATGATCATTTTGGCGGATCAGGTCATTGATCAGCTGTTGATTGACGCGCCGCGCCTGTCTGCGTCCGCTGCAGACCAATGAAGCTAAACGCCCGCGACGCAAATGCGTTTTTTGCCCGGCCTGATCCGAATGCCGCGGGTTTGCTGATTTGTGGCGAAGACACCATGCGTGTCGCCATGAAACGGCAAGAAGTCATTGCCAACATGATCGGCCCACAAGGCGAAGAAGAAATGCGCCTGACCCGCATGACCGGTGCTGAGTTGCGCAAGGATGCCGCGATGCTTCTTGACGCGGTCAAGGCGCAGGGGTTTTTCCCGGGGCCGCGGGCTGCCTTGGTCGAAGAGGCTACAGACGGTCTGGCCAAGACGATAGGAGCAGCGCTGACCGAATGGCGTGAAGGTGATGCCCAGATTGTTGTCACCGCCGGTCAGTTGACGGCGAAATCTGCACTTCGGAAACTGTTCGACGCTGCGCCCAACGCCTATTGCGCCGCGCTTTATAATGACCCGATGGGCCGCGCCGAGATCGAGGCCGAGCTGAAGCGCGCAGGATTGGCTGAAGTGTCCCGCGATGCCATGGCCGCATTGGAAGGCTTGGCCAGAAGCCTCACACCCGGAGATTTTCGCCAAACGCTTGAAAAAGTGTCGCTTTATAAGCTTGAGGATTCAGCACCTTTGACGCCCGACGAGGTTGATCTGATGGCGCCCGCGTCGATAGAGGCGGAAATGGACGAGGTCTTTCACGTGCTGGCCGAAGGGCGAAGCGGCGACATTGCTCCGGTGATGCAACGGTTGATGGCGCAGGGCGTTGCGCCTGTCACCTTGCTTATCATGGGCGCGCGGCATTTCCGGGTGCTTTACACGCTGGCGGCAAGCCCCGGCGGACCAGCGCAGGGCATCGGACGTTTGCGTCCGCCGCTGTGGGGTGCGCGACGGGACCGGATGCTGAGACAGGCACAGAACTGGTCTGTTGATCGGCTCGAGGCGGCGCTGGATGTGTTCATGGAAACCGACCTGACGCTCCGTTCTGCTGGTCAACGTGCGCCAGCCATGGCTTTGGTTGAACGGGCATTTGTGCGGCTTGCCTACATGGCCAGACGCTAAGCAGGGAAGGGACAGTCAATGACCTACAAAGTCTATGGAATGGTTCAAAGCCGCGCTTTTCGCGTCTTGTGGTTGTTGGAAGAACTGGGATTGGACTACGAACATGTCCCGGCTGGTCCCCATTCTGCCGAGATAAAATCCGTCAGCGCTTTGGGCAAGGTGCCCGCTCTGGTCGACGGTGACACCGTGATAACCGATAGCTCCGCCATTCTGACCTATCTGGCCGACAAACATGGCGCGTTCACTGCACCGGCCGGTAGCAAAGCGCGCGCCCGTCAGGACAGCTGGACGTTTCGTATTCTGGACGAAATCGAAAGCCAGCTTTGGACCGCTTCCAAACACAGCTTTGTTTTGCCCGAAGCTGAACGAGTGGCAGAGGTCAAACCAAGCTGCAAAGCCGAATATGCCCGAAACCTTGAACGCATCATGGCGGAGCTGGAGGGCGACTACCTGATGGGCGACGCATTTTCGGTGCCGGACATCATCCTTGGCCACTGTGGTGGCTGGGCACGCAATGCCGGGTTCCCGGATGGTCCCGATGCATTTGGTGCCTACCTCAAACGGCTGCGCGCCCGCTCGGCTTTCCGCGCGGCGGTATCTGCCGGGCAAAAGGGCTGAATCTGGTCAGGATTTATCCGTCACGTTTTCCTTGAACGACTGTTCAAAGGCGGCTTGCTGATCCGCGTTGGCTTCGGTCTGATACTTGGCCTTCCACTCTGAGAAGGGCATCCCGTAGTAGATTTCACGGGCTTCCATCTTGTCCAGCGTAATGCCGTGATCCGCGGCGGCTTCCTGATACCAGCGGCTCAGGCAGTTCCGGCAAAAGCCAGCCAGATTCATCATGTCGATGTTCTGGGCATCAGGGCGTTCTTCGATCAGGTGTTTGCGAAGACGGCGGAAGGCTGCGGCTTCAATTTCGATGCGGGTTTGGTCGTCCATGGCATGCTCCTTCAGGCGGGAATGTGTGTTGCGGCATTTTCAAGCAAAGGTGCCAACCGCTGGCCCCATTGCAATTGTGCCGTTTCAGTTTCGATCAGATCGTTTCGGATTTCGATAAGGGTGTTGTTGCGTCCGTGCTGAAGTCCGTGGCGATCGACAGCATCACCGGGTAAATGCCCGGGGTAGGGTTCATTCCGTCCGACGACCAGGTCACGCTCGGCTTCCAGCAGTGCAATAAACGGGTCAGACAACCGCCGATCCCAAGCATGCAATATGCCAATGTGCCAAGGGCGCGGGGGGCGGCCGCGCAATTGCCGGGTAAAGCTGTGAATGGCCACGATGGTTGTATCGCTGCGCCGCGCAGCAAGCTCTGCCAGCGCCGCGTGATATGGGCGGTGGTACGCGTTGAGCCTGCGTTCTTTTTCCGCGGCATCGGCATGTCGGTTGCCCGGTATGATCGAACCATCATAGAGCCGCATCAACACCGTCGGATCGTCTTCACCACGATTGGGGTCAATCACGAGGCGTGAAAAGTTGGACAGAATGACGGGGGCATCCAGCGCTGCCCCCAATGCGCGGGCGACACCCGCAGCGCCGGGATCGTAGGCGATGTGCCGGGCCATATCGCGGGCTGGCAGCCCCAAATCACCGCCAAGATCGGGGGGCACCGCATTGGTTGCGTGATCGCATGTAATCAGCCATCGGCTCTGGCGTGACTGACCTTCGATGGTGTAGGGAGTAAACGTCATGTCCGTTTCATCTAATGCCTGCAACAGATAGGCAAGGCGAAAGCCAAAGGGAATTGCGGTCACCGAACCAACATGATAGCCACTCGATCAAACTGTTAACGCTAACACGACTAAACTCCGCCTGTTCGTTCGATCAGTGGATTATTTCAGGAGACCCAAAGATATGAAGCGCGACAGAAACGTAAAGATCGTTGCGACACTAGGCCCGGCATCATCCACATATGAAATGATCCGCGCTTTGCACGAAGCCGGCGCTGACGTCTTTCGTCTGAACATGAGCCACGGCAGCCACGAAGAGATCTCGGAACGTCACCAGATCATTCGTCAGGTGGAAAAAGACCTCGACAGCCCGATCGCCATTCTGGCTGACTTGCAGGGCCCCAAGCTGCGCGTGGGCGTTTTTGCAAACGGCGAAGAAGAGCTGGAATGGGGTGAGCCATTCCGCATGGATCTGGACGAAACGCCGGGTGACAAAAAGCGCGTTTGTCTTCCGCACCCAGAAATTTTTGCGGCGCTTGAGCCGGGCGCGCACTTGCTTGTTAACGATGGGAAAATTCGTCTTCGTGTCGAAGAATGTGGCAACGACCACGCCAATTGTACGGTTGTGACCGGCGGAACCATTTCCAACCGCAAGGGTGTGAATGTGCCGGACGTTGTCCTGCCACTGGCCGCTCTGTCCGAAAAGGACCGCAGTGATCTTGAGTTCGTTTCGGCACTGGGCGTTGACTGGCTGGCCCTGTCTTTTGTCCAGCGTGCAGCGGACGTCGAAGAAGCCCGTGCCCTTTGCGGGGGGCGTGCAGCAATCCTGTCGAAGATCGAAAAGCCTGCTGCCGTGCAGGCCTTTGAAGAAATTCTCGAAGCGTCTGACGGTATCATGGTCGCGCGGGGCGATTTGGGTGTCGAATTGCCGGTTCAGAACGTGCCTCCGATCCAGAAACGACTGGTTCGCAAGTGCCGTGCCGCCGCAAAGCCAGTGATTGTGGCGACTCAGATGCTCGAGTCGATGATCGAATCCCCGATGCCGACGCGTGCCGAAGTCTCGGATGTGGCGACCGCGATCTACGAAGGCGCTGATGCCATCATGCTTTCGGCTGAATCCGCAGCAGGTGACTATCCGGTCGAAGCAGTGACAACCATGGACAACGTGGCCCGCGAAGTCGAAAGCGACTCGACCTACACCGAGGTTCTCGAAGCGTCCCGGACGGCGAAACGCACAACCGTTGCCGACGGTATCGTGGCAGCGACGCGTGAAATTGCCGAAACGACGGACATCAAGGCGATCTGCTGCTTTACGTCTTCGGGCACGACCGCATCGCTGGTTGCTCGCGAACGCCCCCGCGTTCCGATCATTGCCATGACATCCTCGCGCGGTGTCGCGCGGCGTCTGTCTTTGACATGGGGTACGCTTTGCGTGATGACCGGTGAACTTGAGCGCTTTAAGCAGGCGGTTGTGAATGCGGCCCGTGCGGCGCGAAAGAATGAACTGGCTGATGAAAACGACCAGATCGTTGTGACCGCAGGCGTTCCATTCAATCAGCCGGGTACGACCAACATCCTGCGGGTTGCGCCCTGCGATGAACGTTTGATCTATCGCACCGATCCAGAGTAGCCTTTCCACGCAGCAGGCGCGGGGAGGTTTTGGTCGATGGACCCTGATACATCCATGGTAATTGGAATGGCGGTCGGTGTGTTGTCGATACCGGCGATTGTTTCAGCATTTGCAGACGGCCGCACGCCACGTGCAGCGGCCGTTTCGCTTGTGATTGCTGGGGGCCTAATGGTCTACGCGATCAACACCAAAGACGGGGGCTATCAGGTCCGTGATTTGCCCCGCGTGATCTACGGGGTTATCGGCGACATTATCTGATCCCGATCAAATCGAAATTGTTGTCCGCATTGGTGCTGTTCGGGCTTGCCAATGGCCCGTCATCTGCCTATACGGCGGCTCTCAACCGCGCTGCCGGCTCAAGTGGCATGCCGAGTCGCGCGATGTAGAAGGAGTCCGAAATGCCCAAGATGAAGACGAAATCGAGCGCGAAGAAGCGCTTCAAAGTGACAGCCACCGGCAAGGTGATGTCCGGTCAGGCAGGCAAGCGCCACGGCATGATCAAGCGTACCCGCAAATTCATCCGTGATGCACGCGGCACGACAACACTGTCGGAGCCTGATGCAAAGATCATCAAGGGCTTCATGCCCTACGACCGCTGATTAGGAGGAATACGAGATGTCCCGAGTAAAAGGCGGAACAGTCACGCACGCGCGTCACAAGAAAGTCATCAAGGCAGCCAAAGGGTATTACGGTCGTCGTAAGAACACCTTCAAGGTCGCCGCACAGGCCGTCGATAAGGCCAACCAGTACGCAACCCGCGACCGCAAGAACCGCAAGCGCAACTTCCGCGCTCTGTGGATCCAGCGTATCAACGCGGCAGTTCGTGCCCACGACGAAGCGCTGACATATTCGCGCTTCATCAACGGCCTGAACCTGGCTGGCATCGAAGTCGACCGTAAGGTTCTGGCTGATCTGGCTGTTCACGAGCCCGAAGCATTCGGTGCGATCGTTGAGCAGGCCAAAGGTGCTCTGGCTGCCTAAGCCAGACCCAACGCAGAATAGAAAAAGGCCCCCGCTGATATAGCGGGGGCCTTTTTCTTGTCAGCACAATGCGGTCAATGCAGGCTTACGCCGTCGCTGCACCCAAGGCAGTGTCCATCAAGCCCTTGATCGTGCTGCGCCCTGTCTGGGCAACAATGCGCCCCAGTTCCTGATCGCCCTTCAGAACAACCAATGTCGACCGGCGCGGGATTTTCAGAGACTTGACCAAGTCCGACTTTCCGTAGGCGTCCCAGTCCACGTCGATAAAGACGATTTTCGATGCATAGTCGGGGTTTTCCTCAAGCAACGCGTTGATGACGCGTTCCTGTGCGGCGCAGGTGCTGCACCAGCTCGCTTTGAAATCCAGAAAAACGGTGTCTCCGGCCGCGAGATGCTTTTGCACCAAGCCCGGTGTGTAGTCCATTTTGGCAGCAAGAGCCGCCCGCGGCATGGCCAGACTTACCGCACCAAGGCCAGTGATATTCAGAAAAGTTCTGCGGTCCATAAGAGAGTTCCTCCGTGGTCAGGTTACAAAGATACTGAAAGATCGATCAGCCAGGCCGGTAGTGCGCCGACAAGCCAACCTTCGATGTAGTGATGCCAATTCAGCAGCAGGCCGGTCCCGACAAGGATAAATGTCAGTCCCAGCAGGGGCCGCGCCGTGATCGCCAGATTGCGCAGCCGCGCTGCATGTTTGCCGATGGTGCCTCTCGTGGCGTAGGCCAGCCCCAGGATCAGTGTCGAAACACCGGCCGCAAAGGCGATCATGATTGCCGTCACCCAGACAAGGCTTTCGCCTTGGCTGGCCAAAGCAATCGCACCGCCCAACGTTGGCCCGATGCAGGGGCTCCAGACGGCACCGAGAAGCAGGCCGCCGATGAATTGCCCCTTCAGGCCACCACGGTCAATGCCGTCCATCCGGGCGTCTGCACGGGCAGATAGGCCCGATGTCGCACTGGCCATAACCGCGCCCGCCTGCGGCAAAAGCAGGGCAATGCCGAACAGCACCATGAGGCCCGCACCGATGTCAGAAACGGTGTCGATGTCCAATCCAATCGCATGCCCAAACGCCGTAACTCCGACGCCCAGCAAAACGAATGACAGGCTCATCCCGGCGGCCAGCATCAAAGGGCCGGACCGGCTGGCCTGAAAAGCCGAAGCAATCACAATCGGCAGAACCGGCACCACGCAGGGGTTGATCAGCGTCAGAAGGCCCGCGCCATATGCAAACAGCAATTCCATGACCAATATGTGCCCCGCAACCGCGCAAACGTCACGCCACAATTCACTGACACGAGGTCACGAGGTCGTAAGAGAATTG
>JAHDIS010000086.1 GCA_020630695.1 Paracoccaceae bacterium
CTTGCTGGATGCGGGGCTGGACGGGGTGATGATCGGACGCGCGGCCTATCACCAACCATGGGATATTATGGGCACTGCTGATGCCGCGATCTGGAGCAAAACCAACGCTCTTGCGTCCGCCGAAGCAGCGGTCTGCGCGATGTTGCCCTATATCGACAACCATCTGGTCAGGGGCGGCAAGCTGAACCAGGTGACCCGGCACATGCTGGGTGTGTTCACTGGCAAACCCGGTGCACGGGCATGGCGCCGCACATTGTCAGAAGGGGCGAGCCGGCCCGGCGCAGGCACAGAGCTTGTCGAAGACGCGCTGAACGCGATGCACAACAAGGCGGCCTGAGTTCATGACCTTTGCAGACCTGTTGCCCATGATTGGGCTGTTGATGGCGTCCGGTGCCTTCGCCGGGCTTCTAGCTGGTATGCTGGGGGTCGGTGGCGGGATTGTGCATGTCCCGGCGTTCTTTTTCGTTTTCAACCATTTGGGATATGAGAGCGATCAGCTGATGCAGGTCTGTCTGGCCACGTCGTTGGCGGCGATCATCGTCACGGCTGTTCGGTCTGTGATGGCGCACAACAAACGTGGGGCGGTGGACTGGTCCATTTTGCGGGGCTGGGCGCCGGGTATTGCCATCGGCGCCATATTGGGTGTGTTCATTGCGGCCAAGTTGCGGTCAGAGCAGCTTGAACTGATCTTTGCCGTCGTGGCGGCGCTGGTGGGTTTCTATCTGGCTTTCGGTCGCGAGCATTGGCGCTTGGGTGCTGAAATGCCCACGGGGCCAGCCCGCGCCGTCTTTTCGCCCTCAGTGGGCTTTTTGTCGGTCTTGATGGGAATTGGCGGTGGAAGCTTTGGCGTGCCGCTGATGACGCTGTATTCCGTTCCCATGCACCGGGCCGTTGCCACTGCGGCGGGCTTTGGCGTGCTGATCGCCGTGCCGTCAGTTCTGGCGTTCCTTTTGGTGCCTGTCGTCGCAGCACCGCCGGGCACCGTCGGTGCGGTCAATCTGCCTGCTTTCGTTGTGGCGGTATCGATGACGCTTTTGACCGCGCCATTGGGTGCACGCCTTGCTCATGCGATGGACCCCGTGCGGCTACGCCGGGTTTTCGCGGCGTTTATCCTGTTCGTTGCCGCCAACATGCTGAGGCAGGCGTTGTGGATTTGAGGCAGCTCGAGACGCGCGGTTGGATCCGGGCCCCTAAAGATGCCGGAATTGCAGCCTGGGTGGCCGCGGCGCAGGGCCCTGCCCAAGATGTGCTGGCAGATCCAGACTTGCGGGCCGAATGGTTGCAATGTCAGGGAACGTGGTTTGTCGGTGTTGATGCCTTGCCCACCGAACCGGATGGCAGCATCGCCGGCACGGCGCTCAAAGGGGACGTGATCGATGCATTGTCGCCCTTGCCACCCTTGCATCCGGCCCAGCTTTCGGTGACCTATCCCGGCTATCCAAAACCTCGGGCCGGTGAAAGCGACGCCAATTTCGCCTACCGGCTCAAGCGGGACGCGGCGCATGTCGACGGTATCACCGCCGAGGGTCCGGACAAGCGCCGGTTCATCACCGAACCGCACGCTTTCATTCTCGGACTCCCGCTAAATGACGCATCGCCAGAGGCCAGTCCTCTTGTGGTCTGGGAAGGCAGTCAAGCGATTATGCGAGAGGCCCTGACAGAGGCGCTGGCGCAACACGATCCGAAGTACTGGCCCAACGTGGATGTGACCGAGGCCTATCAGGCTGCACGCCGCGTGGTTTTTGAACAGTGTGACCGTGTCACGGTGCCCGCGCGACCGGGTGAAGCGGTGCTGGTTCACCGTTTGGCCCTGCACGGGATCGCGCCATGGAAGGAGGGTGCGTCAGCGCAGGATAGCGCGCGGATGATTGCGTATTTCCGACCGATCCTAGCAGCGGGAATCGCTGCTTGGCTGCGCTGATCTTCTGTTGAATCTTCTGAAAAAAGCCTCTGAAGATCTTTGGTGAACAGCCAAAGCGATAAAGTTTTCTTTTGGATACAACCTGCGCGATTGGTAAATAGATAGATTAACGTTTCCAATCACAAGATTTGCCAATCATTGTTTCCCTAAACTCGCTAATCCTCGAATTACCTTGGCAAAATTGTGGCATTGCTGAATGCTTAGCGCGAATTTCTGGGGGAAATGTAATGATCTGGTTGTTAACTCTTTTACCACTGTTGCTATTGGGCGCGCTGGTTGGCGGCACAGACGACAGTGACGATGAAAACGGCGGCAACGGCGGTGGCGGCGGTGGAGGCGACGATGGTGGTGATGACGGCGAGATCCGCGGCACCACCGGCGACGATGACATCGCAGGCACAGATGGAGCGAACTTCATTTTCGGTTTCGCAGGTGCGGACATCATTTCAGGCCTTGGCGGCGAAGATGTTATCGACGGGGGCAGCGGCGGCGACATCATCAACGGTGGCCCCGGTTCCGACAACATCCTCGGTGGCTCTGGTCCAGATGAAATCAACGGCGGTTCAGCAGACGATTTCGTGAACGGTGGCGATGACAACGACAGCGTCGACGGCGGTAGTGGCGACGACACAATTCTTGGCCGCTTCGGCGATGACGCACTGCGTGGGCGTCTCGGCGATGATGTCATCAAAGGTGGCGCCGGTATGGACCGTCTGTTCGGCGGTCTGGGCGAAGACATCCTGATTGGCGGTGTTGGCGACGATTTCTTGAACGGCGGCAGCAACGATGACGTTCTTGAGGCCAACGATGGCGACGATACGCTGCTGGGCGAGGCTGGCAATGATACGATCGATGGCGGTCTGGGTGATGACCTCATGCAGGGCGGCGCTGGCGACGATGACTTCGACGGTGAATCCGGTGATGACACGATCCGCGGTGGCACGGGCAACGACACGTTGTTCGGCGATGGTGGCAACGACTTCCTCGATGGTGAAGAAGGCGATGATGTGCTGGTCGGTGAAGACTACGATCGCGAAGGCGATGACACGCTGATCGGTGGGACAGGCGACGACTACCTGTCCAACGGTTTGGTCATGGATGGCGGCGATGGTGATGACGAGTTGCACCTCGACCCGAACACCACGGCAACCGGTGGTGCCGGTGCAGATGACTTCTTTGTGGATCTGGCTGAAATCCAGACCGCCGAAGAAGCGCCTCTGATCACGGACTTCATGCCGGGCGAGGGTGGCGATGCACTGTTGGTCGAAGTTCCGGCAAGTATTCTGGACGACGCATCGATCAGCATCGACAGCGGTCCAGAAGGCACGTTCCTTGTCAATCTGACGGTTGACGAAGAGGTCACAACGGTTGCGCGCCTCAGCGGTGGCAACGGTGTCGTGACAGCCGAAAACGTAACGCTGTTTGCACCTGTGGTGGAAGAGCCTGCCGCAGTCGCCTAGAAATTCGAAACAGCGATGAAAAACGCCGTCCGGTTTCGGGCGGCGTTTTTGTTACCGGGCGAGCCGGGCGGCGCGGCCACCCCGACGCTTGGTCAACTGGCCCGCGCGGCCGGGCAGATCCTGCATGATCGTGCGCCGATCCTCGGAACTCATCTTTGACCAATGGGTGATTTCGTCAATGGTGCGCAGGCAGCCGGTACACAGCCGCGATTCCGGATGCACCACGCAGATCTTTAC
This sequence comes from Paracoccaceae bacterium, assembly GCA_020630695.1. Lineage (GTDB taxonomy): Bacteria > Pseudomonadota > Alphaproteobacteria > Rhodobacterales > Rhodobacteraceae > Thalassococcus_A > Thalassococcus_A lentus. The sequence goes on from JAHDIS010000086.1 coordinate 3,619, forward strand.
GCAGGGGCTTTCAATCTCGTCACGGCTCCAGACGTCGTCTTTCATGGTCATCCTGCGCGTTCCTCATGTCCGGACATGGCGAATCCTGTCCAGTGCTCCTTGGAGGATATAACCGGCCGCAACGTGGTCGATAACCTCTGCGCGACGTTTTCGCGTCGTATCCGCCTCAAGCAGGGCACGTTCGGCTGCCACCGTTGACAAACGTTCGTCCCAGAAAACGATGGGGCCATCCCAAAGCCTTGCGATATTGCGCGCAAAGGCGCGGGTCGATTGCGCCCTTGGGCCTTCGCTTCCGTCCATGTTCAGCGGAAGCCCCAGCACCACGCCAGCGATTTCCCGTGCCGCCAGAATGGCCAGCAGGCTTTCGGCATCCTGTGTGAACTTGCGGCGCTTGATGGTTTCCAGCGGTGTTGCGACGGTCAACAAACGATCCGACACGGCCACACCAATGGTTTTGGTGCCAAGGTCCAACCCCGCCAAGGCAGACATCGGGGGCAGGGCGGCTTCGAATGTGGTGATGTCGTCGTGCAGCGTCACTCGCCCAATCCCGCTTGTGTCGCGGTCTGGTTGATCAAGGCGAGCGCTTCGGGAGCATCAGCAAAGGCCATGCGGGCGTCTGTCAGGATGGCCTTGGCTTCGTCGGCGCGGCCCAAGACCATCAGAGCGTTGATCAGGCGCGCCCATTCCTCGGGTGGCCCACCTTCACTGCCCAGACGCTCGGCCAGTCCCGCAACCATATTCTGGATCATGGCCGCGCGGTCTTCGGCGCTCATCTCGCCTGCGTTTTCGATGTCTTCAGCGGTTGGCCCGCGCAATGTATCAGCCTCGGGCAGGGTGTAATCCGCGACGCCGGCCCGCCAGGCCATATCTTCGATCTGTTGCCGGATCGGCGCGACCCACGGTGCATCGGGCGGGCTTTCACGCAGCAAACGATCCCAAAGCCGGAAGGCGCTGTCAGGCCGTCCGGTTTGTGCCAGCATCAGGCCGCCATAATAACGGGCGACGCCGTTTTGAGGATCACGGATCAGCGTCTGTTCCAGCGCGGTCTGCGCCTCCGGGGACACATAACCGCCTGCTGCCAGAACCAGCATATCCGCCAGATCAGAGTAATCTTTGGCCGTCGCATCTTCGCCTTTGAGGGCGATGATCCGGTCCTGCGCTTTCCACGCTGCAGAGTAGTTGCCCAAGGCAGCCTCGGACCGCGTCAGCAAACGCAGGCCCTGCAGATCATCAGGTCGTTCCGCCACGGCGCCGCGCAACTTGACCACCAGATCCAGATATTTTTCATCCGCGTCGACCGGGGGCTGGGCAGGAACCTGCGACTCTGCCTCGGCTTGGCTGGGGCGGTCCTGCATGGCCTCGGCGGCCGCGGCGATCCGCTGTTTGAGCGGCAGATCCGGATAACCCGGCGCGCCCAGCTGACTATAAAGACCAAAGCCGCCGCCGAGAACGACGGCGCCCATCAATCCCGCAACGATCAAGCCGCCGCGCCCCAGCGGTTGGCCATCGGCATCTCGGGCCGCGCTGGCCGCGCTATCAGCCGCCAGAATACGTCGCGACACTTCGGTGCGCAGGCGCTCGGCTTCATCTGGGGCGATTACGCCACGCGCCGTATCGCGCTCGATTTCCTTGAGCTGGTCCCGATAGACCTGAAGGTCAAAGGCCTCGGCAGGGCCAGTGTCACGCCGACCGCGCAACAGGGCCAGCGCCATCAGCGCGGCTGCGCTGAGCGCCATCAATCCGGTTGCGATCCAGAACAGCGTCATGTGACCTCCAATCCATGCTCAGTACCCAGATATAGACGCAGCGGCGCGATAAAAAGGGCAAAGGGACGCGGCACTTCGCCCCCTGTCGCAGACATGTCGCAAACCAACGGGATTGTGACGGTTGCGGTCGGCGCTCCGAGGCGCTGCGGGTCCATCTAGGCAGCATGGCGATCCAACCGGATTCGGCATCGCCAGCCCATCTGCCCGAGGTGACCATGAAACGCTATTCTGCCTTTGCCATCGCCCGCGAAGCCCTGAGAGGCCATACAGGCTGGGAACGCGCCTGGCGCAAGGCCCAGCCGAAAAAACGCTATGATGTTATTATTGTCGGCGCAGGCGGCCATGGGCTTGCCACGGCTTATTACCTTGGCAAGAATTTTGGCATCACCAACGTGGCGGTGCTGGAAAAGGGGTGGCTTGGCGGCGGCAACACTGGCCGGAACACCACCATCATCCGCTCCAACTATCTGCAGGACCCATCGGCGGCGATCTATGAAAAGGCCCGCTCTCTCTATGAGACGATGAGTCAGGATCTGAACTACAACGTCATGTTCAGCCCACGCGGTGTCATGATGCTGGCCCAGACCGAGCACGAAGTGCGCGGATACCGCCGCACGGCCCATGCCAATGCACTGCAGGGCGTGAAGACCGAATTTATTTCCCCCAAACGGGTCAAGGAAATCTGCCCAATTATGAACATCGAAGGCCCGCGCTACCCGGTTCTCGGGGCGCTCTGGCAGGAACGGGCAGGGACCGCCCGCCACGATGCGGTGGCATGGGGCTATGCGCGTGCCTGTTCGGCCATGGGCATGGATATCATCCAGAAATGCGAAGTCACCGGCGTTCAGGTCGAAGGCGGCAAGGTCAAGGGCGTGACCACCACCAAGGGCGACATCGCCTGTGAAAAACTGGGTGTCGTGGTTGCCGGGCATTCCGGCGTGGTGTCGGAAATGGCTGGCTTCCGCCTGCCAATCGAATCCGTGGCGTTGCAGGCGCTGGTGTCCGAGCCGATCAAACCGGTGATGGATTGCGTCGTGATGGCCAACACGGTTCACGGCTACATGAGCCAGTCGGACAAAGGCGAAATGGTCATCGGCGGCGGTACCGACGGCTACAACAACTACACCCAGCGCGGATCGTTCCACCACATCGAGGAAACCGTAAGGGCGCTCAATGAGACTTTCCCGATGCTGTCGCGGCTCAAGATGCTGCGCCAATGGGGCGGGATCGTGGATGTGACGGGCGACCGCTCACCCATCCTGTCCAAAACTCCGGTCGAGAATGTCTTCATCAACTGCGGCTGGGGAACGGGGGGCTTCAAGGCGATCCCCGGATCTGGCTGGGGCTTTGCCGAACTGATGGCCAAGGGACAATCGCCGCTGACAGACGAGTTCTCTATGTGGCGCTTCCGCGAAGGCAAGTTCATCGACGAAAGCGTCGCCGCGGGGGTGGCTCACTGATGCCCGTCGGTGTTTTTTCCTTCACTGATACTGCGTGCGATGGCGGCGGCATCATAGCCCGGACCTGGGGCATGGGCCTCATGGGCCTGGCGCGGCTCTGCGCGTTTCAAAACCAGGGCGCGGACTACAAAGCAACAAGTGCCAAGCGCCACCAATACAGACACGCCGAGGGTTATGGCAGGACCGACTTCCATCGCCCCAACGTAGTCAAGCAAAGCGAGTTTGCAAAATGCTGATCCTCCATTGCCCCTACTGCGGCATTGATGCCGAAGAAACCGAATTGCACGCAGGCGGCGAAGCGCATCTGACACGCTTTGGCCCCGGCTCTTCGGATGACGATTTCGAGGGCTACCTGTTTATGCGTGAAAACCCGCGCGGTGTGCATTTCGAACGCTGGCGCCATGCCAATGGCTGCGGCAAGTGGTTCCACGCCGCACGCTGCACCAACACGCTCGAAGTGTTCGGCACCTACAGCGCCCAGACCACCGAACCGCCCGAGGAAATCCGCAAAATTCTTGCCAAGAAACGCCCCGGCTGGACGTGGAGAGATCTCAAATGATCCTTCTTTTCTGCAAAAATACTCAAATTGAACGCACCTCTCCTCAATCCCGGAGGCTTGAGCCATGAGCACCCGTCTTGCCACAGGCGGCCGCCTGATCGATCGTAGCAAAGCGCAGGCTTTCACATTCAACGGCAAGCGCTTCAAGGGCTATGCCGGTGACACGCTGGCCTCGGCATTGCTGGGCGAAGACCAGATGCTGATGGGCCGAAGCTTCAAATACCACCGTCCGCGCGGTGTCGTGGCCTCGGGTGCCGAAGAGCCGAATGCCCTCGTCAATCTGGGCAAGGGCACGGCGCACGAGCCAAACGCCCGGGCAACCACCACCGAATTGTTTGACGGTTTGGCGGCGACCTCGCAGAACCATTGGCCCAGCCTTGAGTTTGACGTGGGCGCGGTAAACACCCATCTGTCGCGGTTCCTGCCTGCGGGCTTCTACTACAAGATGTTCATTCACCCGCGTCCGCTGTGGAAACACGTCTACGAGCCTTTCATCCGCCAGTCTGCGGGTCTGGGCCGGGCGCCGGATCCGGAAACCCGTGATCCCGACACCTATGAACATTTCTACGCATTCGTTGATGTTCTGGTGATTGGCGGCGGCGTTGCCGGATTGCAGGCAGCCAAGGCTGCTGGGGATGCGGGCGCCAAGGTTTTGCTGATTGAGCAGAACGCCCATTGGGGCGGCCGTGCACCTGTGGATGGCGGTTCCATTGACGGTCAGGCACCCGAGGCATGGATCGACGAAACACTTTCCGCCCTGCAGGCCATGCCAAATGTCACGGTCCGCAGCCGGACCATGGGCGCTGGGGTTTATGATCACGGGTATGTTCTGGGCTACGAGCGCCTGACAGATCACGCCCCGCAGATGGACGGGCCGCGGCACCGTTTGTGGCGCATTCGCGCGGCGCAGATTGTCACCGCAACAGGCGCAATCGAACGGCCTTTGTCCTTTGCAGGCAACGATATTCCCGGCGTCATGCTGGCCTCTGCGGTGCGCGACTATGTCGTGAACTACGGTGTAGTACCGGGTGACCGCACGGTTGTCGTGACCAACAATGACGATGCTTATCGCACAGCACTGGCGCTCAAGGCCGCCGGTCTCGCGGTTCCGGCCATTATCGATGCGCGCCCCAATGGGGGCGGGGCTTTGATGCAAGCGGCAAGGGATCAGGGCATCCGGGTCGAAGTCGGACGCGGCATCGCAAAGGTCAAGGGCGGCAAGCGCGTCAGCAGTGTCTACATGTGCGATCAGGCGGGCTCTGGCGCCATGCTCGAAGAAATCCCCTGTGACGTGGTGGCCATGTCCGGTGGCTGGTCTCCGGTTGTGCACCTGTGGTCGCACTGCGGCGGCAAGCTGACATGGGACGATGAGCAGGCTTTCTTCCGGCCGGATGCCGATCGTGCGCCCACCGGAGCCGATGGTGCAGCCTTTGTCAGCGTTGCAGGCAGCGCCAATGGCCACATGGGTCTGGCACAGGGTATTCTGGATGGTGATGCAGTCGGCAAAGCTGCTGCCAAGATGGCTGGTTTCAAACCCAAGCGCACCAAGGCCCCCGAAGCCGTTTCCGAGGATGAGGCCGCGCTTGTACCGGTCTGGCTTATGCCGCAGGGCGCAAGCCGTGATCTGCGCGCCAAAGCCTGGCTGGACTACCAGAATGACGTAAAGGTCAGCGATGTGCAGCTGGCGGCGCGAGAAGGCTTTGAGAGCGTCGAACACACCAAGCGCTACACCACGCTCGGCATGGCAACGGATCAGGGTAAACTGAGCAATATCAATGGTCTTGCAACGCTTTCTAATGCTCTGAACGAAGCGATCCCACAGGTTGGAACGACCACATTCCGTCCACCTTACACACCCATTTCCATGGGCGCGATCGGCGGTGAGGCGCGCGGCGACGTGTTCCAGCCAATCCGGCGTACGCCGATCCATGAATGGCACGAAACAAACGGAGCCCATTGGGAGCCTGTCGGCCACTGGCGCCGGCCCTATTGCTTCCAGCGCGCGGGGGAAAGCGTGCACGATGCGGTCAATCGGGAAATCAAAGCGACCCGTGACAGCCTTGGGCTGCTGGATGCCTCAACGCTCGGCAAGATCATCGTCAAGGGGCCTGACGCGGGCCGTTTCCTCGACATGATGTACACCAACATGATGAGCACACTGCCCATCGGCAAATGCCGCTATGGTTTGATGTGCACGGAAAACGGGTTCCTGACGGACGATGGCGTCGTGGCGCGTCTGGATGAAGACACATGGCTTTGCCACACCACCACCGGCGGCGCGGACCGCATCCATGGGCACATGGAAGAGTGGCTGCAAACCGAATGGTGGGACTGGAAAGTCTGGACCGTGAACGCCACTGAGCAATACGCACAGATCGCCGTGGTCGGCCCGAACGCGCGCAAGCTGCTGGAAAAGCTGGGCGGGATGGATGTGTCCAAGGAAACACTGCCTTTCATGCAGTGGGCAGACGGCACCCTTGGTGGCATTCAGGCGCGGGTTTTCCGCATTTCGTTCTCGGGCGAGCTGTCCTACGAAATCGCGGTTCCGGCCAATCAGGGCCGTGCATTTTGGGACATGCTGATGGAGCAGGGCGCCGAATGGAACGCCACCCCCTATGGCACCGAGGCGTTGCACGTGATGCGGGCCGAAAAGGGCTTCATCATGATCGGCGATGAAACCGATGGCACAATCATCCCTCAGGATCTGGGCCTGCACTGGGCGCTGTCCAAAAAGAAAGAAGACTATTTGGGCAAACGGGCGCAACAGCGCAGCCATATGACAGACCCGAACCGCTGGCAGCTGGTTGGTCTGGAAACGCTGGACGGATCGGTGCTGCCGGATGGTGCCTATGCAGCGGCAGACGGAACCAACGACAACGGACAGCGCAACACCCAAGGGCGGGTTACATCCAGCTACTATTCACCAACGCTGGACAAGGGCATCGCCATGGGTCTGGTGCTGAACGGGCCTGACCGAATGGGCGAAGTGATTTCCTTCATCAAGGAAGACGGCGAAACCGAGATGAAGGCCACGATTGTCAGCCCGGTTTTCTATGACCCCGAAGGGGAGAAGCAAAATGTCTGAAGCAGTACAGCCGCTCGGCGGCAGCGCGTTTGACGGCTTGGTGCACCTGTCTGAGGCCCCTTTGCAGGGTATGATCACGCTTCGGGCGGACTTGTCTGATGCAGCTGTTAAAAAGGCCATCAAGGCGGCCACCGGCCAAACCATGCCGGACATCCGCGGCGCATCAGTGCAAGAGGGGCAGGGCGTTTTGTGGATGTCCCCGGACGAAGCCATGCTGTTGGTCCCCTACGCCGAGGTAGACGCGGCGCTGGCCAAATTGACCAAGTCGTTGGGCAAAGTGCACGCTCTTGCCGTCAATGTATCGGACGCCCGCGCGATGTTTTCCCTGCGTGGGCCGGCCGCACGCGAAGTGATTGCCAAACTGGCTCCGGTGGATATGGCGCCGGGTGCCTTTGAGCCCGGCATGGTTCGCCGGACCCGCTTTGCACAGGTCGCGGGGGCCTTTTGGATGGAAGATCAGGAAACGATTCATGTGGTCTGCTTCCGGTCTGTGGCGCGGTACATGTTTGATCTTCTGAGCGTTGCATCTGATCCGGCGTCGGCAGTCGACTTTTTCTGATATTGGCCGGTGGCTGCGTGCGTTGAACGTGGCCGCTGCCTTTGACATGAGCAGCATCATTGACGCGGTTAGGTCTGACGTCAAATAACGTCACTTTTGTCTTGCGCCCTCTGGTTGAATGCTTATTTTCTCCTGAAAAACAGGAGCTTCCCGTGAAAAAGACTTTCGCTATTGTTGGTTTGGCTATTGCCGCTTTCGCCGCGCCCGCCGTTGCAAAAACCGTGACTTACCAGTGTGAAATTGATCAGAACCGCAGCAACAGGGGTTGGCTGCCATCGGTGCTGTTCATCGGGCACAACGAAAAAACCGACGAAGTGATCGTGTCCGATCCAATCATTCTGTACAACAACGACCGCCAGCCGATGCAGGGCAAACTGGTCAAGAACAATGATAAACGCATGACAGTATCATGGGTTGTCGTGACCAAGAGCAGATCGAACCAGCGGGCCAAGATGAACTACCGGGCGACCTATGTGAAGTCCGAAGGAAAGCTGCAGCTCAATGCAACGCCGTTGGGCTATGCCAATAACTTTCACGCCTCTGGCACATGTAAAGTAAAGGTCGCAAAATAAGGCGCTCAAGGCGCTTTGATCGTCAGATTGTCTGTGTCTCGGGTGCAAAGCCCCTTGACGCCAGCGGGGCGTCGGCACAGGTATGCGAGTGAATGCGCCACAACACAACGAGGGGTGAGACCATGGCATTTGAACTTCCCGACCTTCCCTACGCACACGACGCGCTGGCCTCCAAAGGCATGAGCCAGGAGACGCTGGAGTATCACCACGACATCCACCACAAGGCCTATGTGGACAACGGCAACAAGCTGATTGCAGGCACTGAGTGGGAAGGCAAATCCGTCG
>JAHDIS010000087.1 GCA_020630695.1 Paracoccaceae bacterium
CATCCGCTCAGGATTGCGGGATTCGCGGGGGATGTGAAGCGGGATCGTGCGGGGCGGGGGTTTGGGCGCGGGTGGGTGATGGTTTGGTGGGCGGTGGGGGTGCGGGTTTGCGGCGAAGGTCGGGTTGGAGCCCACAGCAGAAGTCTTCAAATCATGCTGCGCGCGCACGCAGCGCGGCAAATGCGGCATGAGCAAATTTTCATTTCCGGCACCGCAGCAAACGAAGCGGTCATCCCAACAAATGCTATGTTCTTGGAGTCAGCGCTGTGTTGATGTCTGGATGTGGACGGAGGATTGGAGGGCAAAACATGCCAAGAGTCCAACTTCCTGCAACTACCCCGAAACGCAGAGCCTGGAACCAGGGGCGGATCATCGGTCAAAAACGGCCTTTGCTACCCAAACAAGTCTGTTCAATCCGGGCCCGGCTGGAACTGGCCGGCAATCTGCGCGGCTGCGATCTGGTCAAATTGGCCGTATCTGACTCGGTAAAGGATGATCGCGTTCGAGAGCGCGCCTCAGTGATCCAAAGCAAGACGAAGCGCAACGTCCAGTTTGAACTGACGGAAAACACGCGTGAAACCGCGTAGCCTGCGTTAAATCTCCTGAGATGTTTGCTTGCCGATTTTTGTTCCCGAGCAGGTTCCATGACCGAACACACATCTCAACACGAAAGCATGGACGGCTCGTTCCTGACTGGGTCACGGCGATCGGACTGGAGCCGATTGGATATGGCACCCATTCTCTCCGCCGGACAAAGACCGCCGAGATTTATCGCAAGACCGGCAAACTGCGCGCGGTTCAACTGTTGCTTGGTCACACCAAGGTCGACAGCACAGTTCGGTATCTGGGTGTCGAGCTCGAAGATGCTCTGAGCATTGCGGAAGCGATTGACATATAGTCTGATTTGGCGAGCGGCACTGCCGTTCGCTTTTTCAGTACGCTCGTCCTCGTCAATGCGACGTCTGTCTATGCGGTGAGCATGAAGACCAGTCGCTAGCTACGGTCATGGACCTAATGACCGGGTTGCTCTGTTCTTGCTGCACTCGTTCTTTGTGGTGTTTCGGTTTCCAGCAATATTCTTGAAGCTTCGCCCAGTGGGTCGTCATACTGACGTGCCCTGATTGTCCAGAGGAACCCCACGAGGCCCAATAAACCCAAGACCAGAGAAACAGGGATCAATACGACCAGTATATTCATGTGTCACACCTTAACGCGCATTGCGTTCAGCAAAACAGTGATTGACGAGGCCGACATAGCCAGGGCTGCAATAAGCGGTGTCGCCAGTCCGGCGACCGCGATGGGAACAGCGATAAGATTGTATAGAATTGCGATTCCAAAGTTCTGTTTCGAGAGCATCGCAGTTTTGCGGGCCACACTGACAACCTCGGGGAGTTTCCCCAGTGTGTCGCCGATCATGACAACATCTGCCGCATTCCGTGACGCATCCAACGCTGAACCAGGGGCAACTGATACCGTGGCAGAGGCAAGGGCGGCAGTATCATTGATCCCATCGCCAACCATGCAGACGTGAACTGACTGGGCCATTTGCTGTACATGGGCGGCTTTGGCTTCTGGTGATACAGTGCTGCGCCAGTTCGAAACCCCGATCCGCCGTGCCAGTGATGCAGTTTTGGCTTCGGTGTCGCCTGACACGATTTCTGACGTGATCGCCATGGCTTGCAGTGCAGGAGCCAAAGTTTCGGCGCCGTCGAGCACTTTTTGCTCGCACACCAGCGGCTGACAGGCCTGGCCAATCTGAAGGCATAAGTCATCACCAGTGCCATCCAGCCAGGATGCCCGCCCAAGGGCGACGGGTTGGCCGCGCCAGGTGGCGCGCACACCGCATCCCGGAACCTCGCAAAAATCATCCAGGTCAGCCGCTTGGGTATCGCTCAAATACGCGGCCAGCGCTTTTGAGACAGGGTGCGAAGACCCGTTTGCCAGCGCCTTGGCGACCGCGCGTTGGTCTTGTGTCAAGTTGCCGGCGTCAAAAGAGAAGCCCGGGGCGGTCAGGGTGCCGGTCTTGTCAAAGATCATGGCTTGGATTGAGGCCAACCGCTCAAGCGCCGTTCCCGATTTCACGAGAAAGCCCAAGCGATAGAGACGACTGATCGCGGCGGTGGACACGGCAGGCACGGCAAGGCCCAACGCGCACGGGCAGGTGATGATCAACACCGCGATTGCGACGTTTATGGCATTGCGGACATCACCGTCATATATCAGCCAACCCAAAAAGCTCGCCGCTGCCAGAAGATGCACAACGGGAGCGTAAATCCGCGCAGCCTTGTCGGCGAGGGATGTGTAGCTGTCACGCGCGACTTCAGCGGTTTCAACAAGGCGGGCAATGCGCGCAAGCCGCGTATCCTCGCCAATGGCCGTCGCGATCATGTCGAATGGCGCAGCTAGGTTGATCTCGCCAGCAGACAGATCTGCGCCGACGGCGCTGTGCACTGGCTCGCTTTCACCGGTCAGAAAAGCACGGTCCGTGTAAGCGTCTGTTGATTGCAGTCGCCCGTCGACGGGAACGCGCATGCCGGAATGAACAACGATCAAGTCCCCGACGTTCAACTCTGAAATGGATATCGTTTCGACACTCTTACCCACTTTGCGTTGCGCCGTGTGAACCTCCAGCGCCGTGAGCTCGGACGCGGCAGAACGCGCAGCGGATTTGGTGCGATGCTCCAGATAGCGACCGATCAGCAGAAAGAAAGTCAAAGACAAGGCCGCGTCGAAATAGGCGTGCGCCCCGCCATGCAGCGCTTCGAACAGGGACATGCCAGCCGCCAAAATGATGGCCAGCGAAATCGGCACGTCCATATTCAGCCGCCGCACGCGCAATGCTTGCCAAGCATGGACGAGAAAAGGGCGCGACGAGAAGATCACCGCAGGCAGCGCGATCATTGCCGAGATCAGATGGAACAAATCCCGCGTTGCGTCCGTCGCACCGGACCACACGGCGACGGACAAAAGCATGACGTTCATCATCGCAAATCCGGCCACGCCCATGCGCAGGATAAGATCACGACCTATAGGGTCATGCTCTTGCGCAAGCGCTGCTGCATCCAAAGGGAATGCGTCGTATCCAATGGATTTAAGCTCTTCAACGATGTCGCCATCGGGCAGGCCCGAATAGACCGTGACGCGTTTTTGCGTGGCGTTCACCCGCGCCTCGCGCACGCCGACAACACCCGCCAAATGCCGCTCGATTGCGCCAATGCAGGCTGCGCAGCGCAGGGAAGGTACCGAGAACTTCGCACCGGTTTCGATGTCAGCCAGTTCAATGGCTGCCGGAGCCGCTATGCAGGCAGGACAGGCAGAGGTCATCCCAGCACCTCAACCACAATGCGTCGCTGAAAACGGGTGCCATCTTCAGCGATGGCGACAATCCGAAGGTTCCAGTTCCCCGGACCGGCATTGACCTGCGCCGTATAGCGACCCTCTACATATATGAAGTCGGGCGTTTGGTCGGCAGCAACGCTTGTTGCCCGTCCAAAGATCGCAGAGTTGATGTGCGGTGCGATCGCCTTCCCGTCTTCATCAAAGCTTAGCGACAATTGATTGCCTTGCAGCGTCGCATTGACGTCCCAGGCCAATGCTTCTTGCGCGCTGCGTTGTGCGTCAAAACCTTGACTGGCGACGTAGGAGTTCTTGACCTCAATGCCTGGAAAGCTGCGCACGGCATTGAACGCCAGGGTCAAGTTGACCGCAATGATCGTTCCAAAGCCAAAGGCGAACATCGCAAAGACATGCCATCCGTTGATCTGTTTCATTGTCTGCCTCCAGAACCGTTGAAGATCGAATTGCTATGGGCCCTCTCGCCGTTGCCCAAATCTTCGACCCAGAACCGAATAGGGGTTTCACTCTGCGTTGCCGGGTCGCTGGCCGCGGCGGCGGTCAGGTACACGCGCACCCGAAGCGTGTCATCCGCCGGGACCTGAACAGCGCTGTAGGCGGTGGCTTCAAGGCTAAGGTTCAGGGAAAGATCGCCACTGACATGCACACCAAACATGCGCGCCTGCCCGTGCTTGTTCCGCAGCCGCAATTCATAGGTGTTGCGCACCGCGCCATCCGAAAGTGTAACAAACGTCGGGTTGCGCACTGGCGCAACGGTCATTTCGATCTCTGGGCGGATGAACAGCGCATAGACCATCGCCAACCCGAACGCCGCCCAGATGCAGGTGTACAAAATCGTGCGCGGTCGCAGCACGTGATGCCAGATCGGGCGCGGCTTTTCACCCGCCTCTTCGCGGGGGGCATCAGACAAGGCGAGGTAGTCGACCAGCCCACGCTCGCGCCCCAGTTTGACCATCACATCATCGCAGGCGTCGATACAAAGCGCGCAGGTGATACATTCCATCTGTTGCCCGTCGCGGATGTCGATCCCCATCGGGCAGACATTCACACAGGCCATGCAATCCACGCAGTCACCCGCGCTTGCATCACGCGCCTTGCCACGCGGCTCGCCGCGCCAATCGCGATAACCGACGGTGAGCGTGTCGTTGTCCATCATCGCGCCCTGGATGCGCGGCCAGGGGCACATGTAGATGCAGACTTGCTCTCGCATGAAACCGCCAAAGACAAAGGTCGTCGCGGTCAGAACGGCGATTGTGACATAGGCAACGGGGGCTGCCTGCAAGGCGACGAGGTCGCGCATCAAGGTTGGCGCATCTGCAAAATAGAAAACCCAGGCGCCACCTGTGGCGAGGCCAATCAGCGCCCAGACGATCCATTTGGTCATGCGCAGGCGCGCTTTGCGCAGGGACCAATTCGCACGATGCAGTTTCACGCGCGCGTTGCGATCCCCTTCGATCCAGCGCTCGACCAAAATGAAAAGATCGGTCCAAACGGTCTGAGGGCAGGTATAACCGCACCAGACGCGTCCCAAAGCAGAGGTAAACAGAAAAAGGCCGAGCCCCGCCATGATCAAGAGACCGGCGACAAAGTAAAACTCGTGCGGCCAAATCTCGATCCAAAAGAAGTAAAAGCGGCGCCCGGCCAGGTCGACCAGAACAGCCTGGTCAGGGAGGTTCGGGCCACGGTCCCAGCGGATCCATGGGGTCAGGTAGTAGATGCCCAGCGTCACTAGCATCACAGCCCATTTAAGGTTGCGAAACTTGCCATAGACCCGTTTGGGAAAAATGGGTTCGCGTGCAGCGTAGAGATTTTCTGAGGTGGTGTTCATCAAAGCGCTTTCGGTGAGTCGCTTTGACCATAGGCCAGGGGTCCGTCGCCGACCTTGACACAGATCAAGTTCCGCCTGGAGGACAAGGCCCCCAGGCGGATGTGTTCACTCGCCTCCTCCTAGCGCGTGAACATAAGCCGAAACCGCGCGCACATCGGCTTCGGTCAAACGCTGCCCCCACGCCGGCATCACACCAAAGCGCGAGTAGGTGACGGTTTGGGTCAAACTGTCTGGATCGCCCCCATAAAGCCAGATCGCGTCCGCGAGATTGGGCGCGCCTTGGCTGCGATCCCCAAGGCCCGTGTCGCCATGACATGACGCGCAGTTATCGGTAAACAGCACTCCACCAGGGCTGTCCCAATCGGCCACTGGCAAGGTCGGAATGAAATCGACGAGGGCAGAGATTTCATCGCCTTCCAGCAAATCGCCAAAGGCAGGCATCTCGGACCAATGCGCATCGGTATCCGTTTCATTGCGAATGCCATGTCGCACTGTGCGGGCGATTTCCTCCAAAGCGCCGCCCCAAATCCAGTCGTTGTCCAGAAGGTTCGGATAGCCCTTTGCTCCAGCTGCGCCAGACCCGTGGCATTGGCTGCATTGCGCCCTAAAGACCGACGCGCCGCGCGCGACCGCATAGCGATGCAGATCAGATTGTGGATCGAACGCAGCCAAATCAACCGATACCAACTCGCTGACTAGTTCCGCATTCGCGGCTTCGTGGGCCTCGATCTGTTCGCTCACTTCGCCGCGCGTTGAATAGCCGAGCACCCCAGCCGTTGCGCCCGAGATCATGGGCCAGGCGGGAAAGGCGATCGTGTAGCCGATCCCCCAGATGATGGTGAGGTAGAAGCAGATCAACCACCAGCGCGGCATCGGTGTGTTCAGCTCTTCGATACCGTCAAAGTCGTGCCCCATGGTTTCGCGACCAGTCAGGTCGTCTTTGCGCGGCTCACCCATTTTCAAGCCCTTTCGTGAAGTCGTATTTCGCTTTGCAGGCCTCGCATGTGCCGCTGCACTTTGCTTTTTCGTCGCGCATCGGGATCGATGCGGCGTCGTCTCGTGCAGGCTGGAGCGATGGCCAAAAGGCAAAGCCCCAAACGCCGATGAAGAACCCGAAGAGAACGATCAAGAACCAGCTGTCCGCGAATTCCCGCAAGAAGGTATAAGTTTCCATGGATTGTTCTCCTTATCGGCTTGCATCAGGAACGAAGGTCGAGAAATCGACCAATGTGCCAAGCATTTGCATGTAGGCGATCAGCGCATCCATTTCGGTCAATTCAGGCTGGCCATCGAAGTTTCCGATGGCGGCACCGGGATAGCGCTCCAGCATGTCGTCCCAATCCGCATCAGGGTCCGCCTGCACACGAAAGTCGCTGTAGGCGTTTTTGATCTGCACATCCGTGTAGGGCACGCCCACAAAACGGTGCGTCGCCATCAGATCGCCAATCTGGTCTCCATCCAAACGCGCATTCATCAGGAAGCCATATTTGGGCATGATGCTTTCCGGCACGACCGATTGCGGATCGATCAGATGATCCAGATGCCACTCATCCGAATAACGCCCACCCACTCGGGCAAGGTCCGGCCCGGTGCGTTTGGAACCCCATTGGAACGGGTGGTCATACATGCTTTCAGCTGCCAGCGAGTAGTGCCCATACCGTTCAACCTCGTCCCGCATCGGGCGGATCATCTGGGAATGGCAGACATAACAACCTTCCCGGATGTAGATATCGCGCCCCGCCAGTTCGAGAGGGCTGTATGGGCGCATGCCCTCGACCTCCTCGATTGTATTTTCCAGCCAGAAGAGCGGTGCGATTTCCACGATCCCGCCGATCGTCACAACCGAAAGAGAGAAGGCCAGCAGCAACGAAGGGCTGCGTTCCAGTATGACGTGTTTGTCGATCAAAGCCATCTGATCTCTCCTTATTCTGCAGGTGTTGCAGCTGGTGCGGCGGTGTCCCCCGCGGGCGGTGTCATCTTCGACACAGGCTGGCTGACGCGCTCGTATCCACGAATGGTCATCCACATGTTCCAGCACATGATCCCGGCTCCTGCGAGGTAGAGAACCCCGCCCAAACCGCGCACCAAATACATCGGGAACTTGGCGCTGACCGTGTCTGCGAAACTGTTCACGAGGAAGCCCTGGTCATCGACCTCACGCCACATCAGACCTTCCATGATGCCCGTGACCCACATTGAGGCTGCGTAAAGAACGATGCCGATCATCGCGAGCCAGAAGTGCCAGTTCATCGCAGCGGTCGAATACATCGCCCCTCTGTTCCACAGGCGCGGCGTCAGGAAGTAGATCATCGCGAAAATGATCATCCCGTTCCAACCAAGTGCACCGGAATGCACATGCCCAACTGTCCAGTCCGTGTAGTGGCTTAAGGAGTTGACCGCGCGGATCGACATCATCGGCCCTTCGAATGTCGCCATGCCGTAAAAGGCAAGGCTGGCCACAAGGAATCGAATTATCGGATCGGTGCGGATCTTGTCCCACGCGCCGTTCAGCGTCATCAGACCGTTCATCATTCCGGCCCAGCTGGGCATCCACAGGATGACCGAGAAGACCATTCCAAGCGTCGACGCCCAGTCCGGCAGCGCCGTGTAGTGCAGATGGTGCGGACCCGCCCAGATATAGAGAAAAATCAGCGCCCAGAAGTGCACGATGGACAGCTTGTAGCTGTAGACCGGGCGGTTGGCCTGTTTGGGCACGTAGTAATACATCATGCCCAAAAAGCCCGCCGTCAGGAAAAAGCCGACCGCGTTATGGCCGTACCACCATTGCGTCATCGCGTCCTGCACACCGGCAAAAAGCTGTACCGATTTGCTTCCCCAAATGCTGACAGGAACCGCGAGATTGTTCACCACATGCAGCATTGCGACGGTGATGATGAAGGCCAGGAAGAACCAGTTGGCCACATAGATATGCCGCTCGCGCCGGTTGATGATGGTTCCCAGGAACACCACCAGGTAAGCGACCCAGATGATGGTCAGCCAGATGTCCACATACCATTCAGGTTCGGCATATTCTTTCGACTGGGTCGCGCCCATCAAATAGCCCGTCGCGGCCAGAACGATGAACAGCTGGTATCCCCAAAACACAAACCAGACGAGGTTGCCGCCAAACAGCCGCGTGCGGCTGGTGCGCTGCACAATGTAGATGCTTGAGGCGATCAAAGCGTTGCCGCCAAAGGCAAAGATCACCGCTGAGGTGTGAAGGGGGCGCAGACGTCCGAAGTTCCCAAAGGGCTGGGCCCACTCGAAGTTCAAAACAGGAAAGGCAAGCTGGAAGGCGATCAACGTGCCGACCGCCAATCCGGCCATGCCCCAGAAAGCCGTCGCAATGACACCTGCGCGTACAGGGCCGTCCATGTAGACGTCTGATGCTGGCGCGGACCGGGCGTCACCTGTTCGTCGCAGCTGCCAGACAAACAAAGCGGCAGCGACCAGCATGATGATCAGACCATGCACTCGAAATGCCAGATCGTTGCCCTGATCCGCTGCATAAGCAGCAACCAGAGCAATTAACCAAAGGAGTGCCAGTTTCACGACATCCATGAGCAGTATCCTTCACTAAAGTGTCTTGGTGCGGGCCGTCAGTCGGCGATCTGGCGTTATCTCAGAACGTGGATAGAGGTCGCAGCATGGCGCACCACCCAAGCGGCGGTTGATCCCAGAAAGAGGTCGGAAAAGGCTGGCCTGTGCGAGGTGATCACAATGCAGTCGGCCTTGTTTTCCTCAGCCCAGTCCACGATGGCACGGCCAGCGAATCCGTCGACCAGCGCAGTTTCGGTGGTGTCAAACCGCGCTGCGAACTGTGCCATTTGCTCTTTAAGGCTGGCGCGTGTCTGCGCGGCCACGTCCGCCGTCACATAAGCTTCGACATAGTTTGGAACGGGCTCAACCGCGTGCATCAGAGTGATTTTGCCGCCGTCATCCAGCAACTGCAAAGCAACGTCATAGGCGCGCTTGTAGGTTTCGACGTCGCCAAATTCGACGGGCAGAAGAATGTGTTTGTACACGAGGACCACCTCCGGTTTCCCAATTTCAAAGGGAACCGGATCAACCGAGCCCTTTGCTTTGGGACATCAGTAAGGTGCGGCAGAGATAGCTGCCTTGATCCAGGTCAAAATTGAAAAAGCTTAGACGATGACGCCGCCATCGGCATCATCGCCGGTAGCCAGATGAAGCGCTGCGAGATCCTTGATCACAAAATTCCGGCGACCTTCAAACTCGATGATGCCTTCACGCTTCATTTTGGACAGTTGGCGGCTGATCGTTTCAAGCGTGAGACCCAGGAAATCCCCGATTTCTTCGCGGGTCAGCGGTAGGGTGTACGTCGTGACGCTATGACTTGGGACTGTGCTGCGGCGTACAATCATCTCCAGAAACGTCGCTATCTTTTCGCGGGCCGTCTTGCGCCCCAGAAGCACCATCCACTCGCGCGCGGCGTTTAGTTCGTCGAGCGCCATTTCCATCATCCGCTGAGAGATATGCGGCACATCTTCCACAAGGTTTTCAAACGGTTTGCGCTGGAACTGGCAAAGCGTCACATCGGTCACGGCAGTGACGTCAAAATCAACATATTCCCGGCCTGGTCGTCCGATGAAATCTGACGGCAAAAGCAGTCCGACAACCTGCGTTCGGCCATCCTCCATCGTGCGTGACAGCGATGCGATCCCAATCACCACAGATGAAAAAGCCGTCAGCTCATCG
Organism: Paracoccaceae bacterium; assembly: GCA_020630695.1. Taxonomy (GTDB): domain Bacteria; phylum Pseudomonadota; class Alphaproteobacteria; order Rhodobacterales; family Rhodobacteraceae; genus Thalassococcus_A; species Thalassococcus_A lentus. The sequence continues at coordinate 9,902 of JAHDIS010000087.1, forward strand.
CCGCGCCAGATGATCGGCTGTCCTGCTTCAAAGGTCTTGTAAAACTTGATGTTTTCCAATTGCGCAAGCTCGTCATCATCACAGCGCGCGCAAATGGCCCTGTGCCTGATCGGGCAAGACCCACATTTTTCGCGATCATTGAAAACAATCGTCATCGTTGTTGATCTGAATCAAAGCGGCTTACCATGTGCCACTCTAGGTTTGCAGGATGGAACATGTAAACATCCTCAAAGAATACGGACTTTTTGACGCAAAAGTCCCGCGATATACCAGCTATCCCCCCGCCAATCGGTTCGAGCCGAACACAGGCGCGCAGATGCAAGAAAACTGGCTGGCAAACGTGCCCAAAAACACGCCCCTATCCGTTTATGTGCATATCCCTTTTTGTCGGCGGCTTTGCTGGTTTTGCGCCTGCCGTACGCAAGGCACCAAGACGCTGCAGCCCGTCGACGTTTACGTCGACGACCTCGTATCCGAGATCAAAGAAGTCACAAGTCACCTGACCAGCGCGCATCGGATGGCGCGTCTCCATCTTGGCGGGGGAACACCGACGCTATTGACGGTTTCTCAGATGACCCGTCTGTTGAATGCTCTTGACCAAACGTTCGAGCGCGCATCGAATTTTGAATTTTCAGTCGAGATCGATCCAACCGAGGCAGCGCCCGAGATTCTGGACCTGCTCGCCGCGCACGGCATGACGCGCGCAAGCATCGGCGTGCAGGATTTCGAACCCAAGGTTCAGCACGCCATCGGGCGACATCAAAGCTTTGAACAGACGACACAGGTGGTTGCGCGCCTGCGCGATCATGGTGTGACCAGCCTGAATATCGACTTGCTCTATGGGCTTCCCCATCAAACCAAGGAAACCTTGAAAGCAACGCTGAAGAAGGTTCAGTCGCTGCAGCCAGATCGGCTGGCGATGTACGGCTATGCACACGTTCCTCACATGTCCAAACGTCAGGTCATGATCCAGACCGAGTCCTTGCCCAGTCCGATCGAACGTTATGAGGCATCTCTGTTTGCGCGCGAATTGCTACTGGCAGCTGGGTATGAAACCATCGGGATCGACCACTTTGCAAGACCGTCTGACAGTTTGGCCAAGGCTGCAAAGGCTGGCAACGTAAAACGGAACTTTCAAGGCTATACCGATGATCCATGCGCCACGCTCATTGGATTTGGAGCCTCCGCGATTTCAAAGTTCCCTGAAGGCTATGTTCAAAACGCAGTGGCAACAAACGCATATCAGGCGCGACTGCGAAGCGGGCGTTTGGCGGGACACAAGGGCTATGTCATGACGGCTGAAGACCGGGTTGTTTCAGATTTGATCGACCAAATCATGTGCCAGGTATGCATCGATGTTCAAGATTTGTCGGCCCGCCACGCTACTTTTGCGCATGTCATTGGCCAGATAGCGCAGGACTTGCAAAACAGATTTCCTAAGGCAGTCAATCTGAGCAATGGAAAACTGAGGCTCCGACCAAGTATGATTCCCTTGGCGCGGGTTGTAGCGGCTTGTGCAGACACGTCACTGCACGCCAACTATTTGCACAGCGCGGCAGTTTGAAGCCAGGGAACCCACACCCTTACAATCCCGGACATTGCTCCCTGCATTGTACGGCTGCTTCGACTGTTTTAGACACAACGCAGCCTTTAGTTTGCCGCGCCTGCGAAAGAATGCTGCGTCAGCAATAGCCGCGCCTGCACATGTCCGCTTTGTCCCGCACAGCCGACATTGGCATCGTCAAATTCTACCCACCCCCGCAAAAAAAGAGGCGGGCCCGAAAGCCCGCCCCTCCAAATCTCACATCAAAGCCCCGTTCAGGTGCCCGATTTCACCTTCGTCCAAAGCCGCGTCACGACGCGCTGGACCTTCGCCGGGTAGGGCGTTGTGGTGAACAGGTTCC
>JAHDIS010000088.1 GCA_020630695.1 Paracoccaceae bacterium
ACGTCGCCGTAGATGGCGCCACCTGATGAGATATAGACCAGATGACCGCGCCAGCCGCGGGCCAGCATATCTTCGACCATTTCGATGTGAGGCGTGATTTCACGGATCGACAGATCAACGTAGCCGTTGAATTGCGCACGTGGATTGGCCAACCCGGCAAAATGCACGATCGTCGCATCCTCGGCATCGCTTGGCAGCCAGTTCGCGTCAAAAACGGTTTCGACCTGAATGTTCTTCAGATCCGACTTGCGCGCAGGAAGAGGGCGCCGTGCAACACCGCACGCCGTCCAGTGCCCCATGTCATGCAGATGTTGCAACGCTTCAAAGCCAAGCACACCCGATGAACCGGTGATGAAAATATCTTTGGTCATGTTCTTGTTCGTTTCTTAGGTTTGGCGACCTTTGCCGTCATTCGGCAGTGTCATAATCGTGACGATCGCGGATCCTGTTGATCTTTAGCATTTCAATAAAACAGTCTGATGACGGCCTACCATCATTTTACACCAATTGGACCACCAAAGTGAAGCCGATGTGCCCAAAGGTCAGGCAAACCTGACCCTGTGCCGAAAAAAGCGGCGAAGGTTTGCCGGTCAGTCGCTAAGGGCACCGCCAAGTTGCGTCATCATCACCGTAAGAACCTGCAGTGCTTGTGCCGGGCTTTCGGCTTCGACGTAGCACCGGAATTCAGGCGCGTTTCCGGATGGTCGCAGGTGTACGACCCGCCCTGTCTCAAAACGAATGCGCAGCCCATCGGTCAGATCATGGTCCGTTTCCGTTCCTAGGTTTGCTGGTCCGAACAGGTCAACGCGGGCTTGGCCGTCGGTGCGCAATTGCGACAGCAGGGCCTGTGCTCTGGCGGGTTCAACGCTGGTCAGACGGTTTGCGGCGGTATAGCGTTGGGGCAGGGCGCTTATCAGTTCCGGCAAACGCTGGCCTTTTGCCTGTGCCGTGATCAGGGGCGCGAGGATCGGCAGCATCGAGTCGCGTGTCATCAAAGGGGCCAGCGGTCCGGCGCTGCATTGGGCAGTGAAGCCGAGCAAGAAGCCGCCGTTGGCCTCATATCCAGCGACCTGTGCCGCGGGATTTTCGCTTAGGGCTTCTTCCATCGCGGCGATGACGTAAGGAGAGCCGATTCGCGTCAGCGCGACTGTGTCGAAGTTGGGCAGGGCCTGCACCATGCTATTGGACGATATCGGGGTACAGATCGCTTTGGCTCCAAGCGTCTGTGCGGTGATGACACCCAGAACATCGCCGGGAATGATCTGTCCGGTGTGGTCGGCCAGCATGGGCCTGTCCGCGTCCCCGTCTGTCGAGATCACGGCCTGCAGATCATGGTCTTTGCACCAATTGGCCAGCAAGGTGCCGGTGGCGGGGTCCAGCGCTTCGGTATCGACCGGGATGAACGTATCCGAGTGTCCCAGTGCGATGGGGACCCCCCCGAGTGCTTCGACGATTTGAACCATGACGTCCCGCGCGACCGAGCTGTGCTGGTAGACGCCGATCCGCAAACCCTTCAGAGCATTCGGGCCAAAGGCTTGCAGGTATCTTTCAGAATAGGCCGACAGAGCCGATCCCTGATCATTCCGGCCCTCACCGAGCGCTGCGGCTTTTGCGCCGGGCTGACCAAGACAGGCCAGCATTGCGGTTTCATCCGGTTTGGTGATTTCGCCGGTGGGTGTATAAAACTTTAGCCCATTCCGGTCTGCCGGGATGTGACTGCCGGTGATCATGATTGCAGAAGCTCCGGCCTTCTGTGCGGCCAGTGCCAGCGCGGGCGTGGGCAAGACCCCGCAATCGGTCACATCGTAGCCGGCCTGAACGGCCGCTCGCTGAGCGAACCCCGCAATTTCAGCCGAGGACGGTCGCAGATCGCGCCCCAAATAGACGCCGGTTCCCACTGGGCAGGCGTTCAGGAAGGCGCGCGTGTAGGCCTGTACACAATCCTCAGTCAGATCGATGACAAGGCCGCGCAGACCGCTGGTTCCAAATTTTGGCGACATGACGGCCCCTTGAACGAACTTCCTGTTCGGCTTTTAGCGGTCTGGTTTGCCGGGGCGCAAGGACGGCTTTATCCGCGTAATCTATGTTATGTTAAGAGTGGAATGTTGCTAACGAGCTGGTGCCGCATCCAACAGAGCGGGCTTTTGCCATTTCGTACCGGTTCAATTGCCTTGCCCGCCCGCATTTGCGATAGGGACGGAAAATTCAAGAACGGAATCCCAATGTCCAGACCACGTATTTTTATCACCGGCGGTGCAGGCTTTATCGGATCACGTCTTGCTGTTGCGCTCAGCGCGGCGGCAGATGTTACGGTTTATGACAACTTTCATCCCCAAGCCCATGACGGCAATCCTGAGAACCGTGCCCGCGTCAGTGACGGGTCCATCTCGGTTGTCGAAGGGGATGTGCGTGATCCCGATGCGCTGAGCGCGGCAATCGCCGCTGCCGATCCGACCGTGGTTTACCATCTGGCGGCCGAGACTGGCACGGGTCAGTCTTTTGATCTGCCGGCCCGCTACAATGACGTGAACGTCATGGGCACCGCCCATCTGGTCGAGGCGATCCGCGGCAAGGGTCCGTCTGTAAAACGTGTGATCGTTGCCGGTTCCCGGTCGGTTTATGGCGAAGGCGCTTATGTTGATGCAGAAGGCCGCGCAGCCATGGCACAGGAACGGGATCCAGCCCGCATGGAAGCCGGTGATTTCGCGGTTCGCGATGATGCGGGCAACGTTCTGACCCCGGCATTGACCACAGCCGCCTGCCCTGTTGCACCTGCCTCTGTCTATGCCTCCAGCAAGTTGATGCAGGAATATATGCTGGCCCAATGTTTCTGGGGCACGGATGTGGACGTGGGTATTCTGCGGCTTCAGAACGTCTATGGACCGGGGCAGTCCATGAACAATCCCTATACCGGGGTGCTGTCGATCTTTGCCCGCCAGATTCAGGAAGGTCAGATCCTCAAGATTTTTGAGGATGGCGACATCGTTCGGGATTTTGTTCTGGTCGATGACGTGGTCGAAGCCTTTCGCCTGATGGGCACCTGCGAAGAGATGCCGGCTGACGTTCTGGATATTGGATCCGGCGAAGCGGCGAGCATCGTTGATGTGGCCGGTTCCATGCTGGGTATGTTTGGACGTTCGGAAAAGGATCTGACGATCACGGGCCAGTTCCGCCCGGGTGACATCCGTCATGCGGTCGCCGATATCTCGGCGGCTCGGTCGCAACTGGGCTGGGCCCCTCAGGTCACCCTGCGCGAAGGGCTGCAGCGCCTTGTGGATTGGTCCCGCCAGAGCGACTGACAATCGGTGACGCTGGGGTCGATTGACCATGAAGAACCAAGGCGACTTTGAATTCGATGTTCGGCAATCCGTCCAGCGCCGCAATGTAACAAGGCTGGTGGTTGGCACCCTGTTTTCCTTGTGGCTTGTCTGGTTCGGTACGTGGTTGATGCCCGCTGAAACGGTGCTGGCGGTTTCCGTTGATGCGATAGAGTCTTGGAACTTTTGGACCTTTGCGGCGTGTGTTTGTATCGCCTGCGGGATATGGGGCCTTTTGAAAGAGCTGGCTTTTGCTTTTCGATCATCCTCGACCAGCGGTGAATGGCATTTCCGGCTCAGGGGGAATGATCTGCTTTGGCATGTGCCCGATCACGCTCATGGAACAGAACAGGGTTTCGAAGCGCGGCTCGATGAGTTGCAGAAAGTCGAGTTCAAAACCATTCAGGCGTTCGAAGAAACCGACCGGCGTGAATACTGGGTTCACTTCAAGCACAGGGACCCAATTCAGCTGCAAAGCTATTCCGGCGTCAGTCTGAGCTGGCTGGTCCAGAAAATAGCCTCGGCCGGGGTTCCCTACGAGGAAACCCATGAAAGCCACTAGCTGACATTCCGCGCGGGTGTGTTGGAAATCGCCCGAGGCCGGATCAGGCGTTCAGCAAAGCCTTGTGATGTCGGAAGAGCAGCAGGAATCCAAAGGCCCCACAAAGCAATCCGACCGCCATCACATAGGGCACCGAGACATAGGCGGCGTCGTAGCTTGGGAAAAACCCGCGGCGCACCATGCCAACCACATGGGTTACCGGGTTCCACCACATGATCGACTGCGCGACAGGCGGCAGGGTGTCATAGAGAAAGATTACACCCGACAACAGAACCAGTGGCCTGGTCAGCGCCGACCAGATTCTTTCCCAGGCGGGAATGGCCGTGAAGAGATAGCAATTCAGCGACCCCACCCCGATTGCCAGAACCACACCCATCATCAGACCGATGATGATGACGCTATGGGCCAGAATCGTCTGAATGTCGAAAATGAAGAAGATCGCCGTCAGCACGATCAGCATAATGCCGATGTCTGTAACAAAGCTTAGGAGGGACCGGGCGAATATGGCGTCGGTCCATGTCACGCCGGGATAGGCCAGCAACGCACGGGAAAACCGGATCGACCGCGCCACGTTGTTGGTGATGTTCAATGTCAGCATGTAGGGCAGATAGCCGGTGGCAAAATAGAATGGAAAGTTTGTTCCCAGACGCGGCTGACGGAACACCAGCTGAAAGGCGACCGATAGAATGGCAATTGCTACAACCGGTTCCAGAATGGCCCAGACATAACCGCCCGCCGATTTTCCATAGGTGGTCGACATCTCGCGCAGAACCAGCGCGAAAATCGAGCGTGAGCTGCGAAAGTTGCGCGCGCGCATCGATTCTGACTGGGGTACGTCCATTTGCTCTCCGAAGGCTTTTGCGCCCTTATGATGCCATAATTCTTAGATTAATTCGCGGCAAAGTGACAACCGCGTTGACGCGGATGGTAGAGTGTTTGTGAAGGCCCCGGCATTTGGGGTGGAAAGGGGCAACATCATGGGTGCAGGTCAGGCAGTTCATCCGGTTTTGCTGTGCGGTGGCTCAGGTACACGCCTTTGGCCGCTGTCGCGCAAGAGCTATCCCAAGCAATTCACCCAGTTGACCGGCGAACAGAGTCTGTTTCAGGCCTCTGCGTTGCGTCTGGCTGGAGAAGGTTTTGCCAAGCCCGTAGTGGTGACCGGATCGGACTACCGCTTTGTCATTCTTGAACAGCTCGCCTCTGTTGAAATGCAACCGGCCGCGACGCTGATCGAACCCGAGGGCCGCAATACAGCCCCTGCTATTCTGGCCGCGGCCCTGCATCTCGAGGCGCAGGAACCCGGTGCGTTGATGCTGGTGGCGCCGTCCGATCACGTTATCCCGGATCAGGACCGGTTTCGGGACGCTGTTGCCGCCGCAAGGGGCGCAGCGCAGGACGGCTCGATCGTGACCTTTGGCATTCGCCCTGACCGTGCTGAAACCGGATACGGTTGGCTGGAACTGAGCCGCGATCCAGGGCCGGACTTTGATCCGGTACCGCAGCCATTGCGCGGGTTCGTGGAAAAACCGCAAAGCGCCAAGGCGCAGGCAATGCTTGATGGGGGGCAGCACCTGTGGAACGCGGGGATTTTCCTGTTCACAACGACCAGTCTGATCGAAGCCTTCAAAGCCCATGCGCCAGCGATGCTTGAGCAGGTTGGCCGCGCGGTGGAGCAAGCCCAGCCCGATCTGGCATTTTGCCGTCTGGCCCCCGAACCATGGGCTGAGGTTGAACCGATTTCGATCGACTACGCGGTCATGGAGAAATCCGAAAATCTGACCGTTGTGCCCTACGCTGGTGCTTGGTCCGATCTGGGCGGATGGGATGCGGTCTGGCGCGACAGCGATCCTGATGCGTCAGGCGTCGTTGTGACTGGTGCGGCCACGGCGATCGATTGCGAAAACTCGTTGCTGCGCGCCGAAGACGGACAGCAGGCGCTGGTTGGTATCGGGCTGAAGGACATCGTGGCCATCGCCATGCCGGATGCAGTTCTTGTGGCGCATCGCGACAGCGCACAGGACGTCAAAGACGCGGTCACTGCGCTCAAGGTACAGGGTCTGTCGCAGGCCGATACATTGCCGCGCGACTACCGGCCCTGGGGCTGGTTCGAAAGCCTTGCGGTCGGAGATCGGTTTCAGGTCAAACGCATTGTCGTTAATCCCGGCGCTTCGCTGAGCCTGCAAAGCCACCACCACCGGGCGGAACATTGGATCGTCGTGCAGGGCACAGCCAAGGTAACGGTCGACGATACGGTCAGCCTCGTGACAGAAAACCAATCGATCTATGTGCCTTTGGGGGCCGTGCACCGCATGGAAAACCCCGGCAAAGTCGACATGGTCTTGATCGAAGTCCAGAGTGGCAGCTATCTGGGCGAAGACGACATCATCCGCTACGACGACGTCTATGCCCGAGGACAAGGCGCCAAAGGCTAAGCCGCTTTCGAACACGATCTTTGGATTTGAACCGTGTAAGCGGGGTTTTCAAACGGCTGCTTTGAGCGCAGCACCCACCAGATGCCACGGTGTGTCTGAATTTAAAAGAAAGGCGGAAGAAGTAGGCAATTTCTGCGCTACTGATAACCTGCAGAAGTGCGTAGGTAGCGAGTTTTGCACAGTTCAGTAAGGCCGCTCAGCAAGCAGTAATTTTAGGGGTTGCCCTTGAATTGAACTGCAAATTCTGTTTCAGACTAAGTTGTGGAGATTGGCCGTGTGATCGGCGAATTAGTGAACGATCAATGTATGGTTCGGTATCAATTTCTGTATTCAGAAGAGTAGCGGTGACATCAACTAAATTATGTCCTTTGGGGGTATCTGTTGTAATCATGATTTCTAGCGGCCCATCTGGATGGATGATCGCAGGAACGCCACCACTCGCCAATAGTTTTGGGTCGCCAACAGGTACTTTTGTGCACCTTTGTTCGGTGACACCTATGCTGATGCTTGCGGAGACACCTTCTGCTAACTTAACTTTGGCCCCATTTAGTAACGTCGCAGTCGCCATCAGAAAATCGTCCGTGCACACTGATGCTAGGCCAGTTACTCTCAACGCATCCTTTAGCTCAGCCTTAACCTTATCTGCCTGGAACGCAGGATTTAGTTCCATCTGTTTGGCGAAGAAGTTGACGATGTCAATAAATTCGAAAGGGTTGAGTGCTTCAATTCTTTTGGGGAAGCGCTCCTTGCTAGGAAACCAAGAGTTTATCTTCCTTTTTAAATCAGATTTAGACATCTCAAGGTATTTCTTGAGCTCCAACGGCGGATAGGATTCCAGCTTTTGGTTCAAGTATCGTTTCAACCACCACTCGCAATCGCCGATAGGGTTAAGTGGTGTCTTGTCTGTCCCTTGATACCTTTGAAACATCGCCAATTGTGAATAATGCCTAATCGCAACATCGAAGGAATTTCCTTTGTCTCGTTTCGGATGTGCGATGAAATCTCCCACTTCACGAATGAAAGGTCCGAAGTCAAACCGCTTGTCGATGTAGAAAGCCTTGACATCAGAGTCAGTATAGCTGCCCGAAGCTAACCGCGCGACATACGCTACCATTGCTGCATTGTTCCCGTAGCTATTTAGTTCGCGTGCGAGGTTTCAAGATTACAGATTCTAAGTTGTCATGAAAACCGACAAAGACAAGGGTCTGAGCGGCTTTTGATGTTGCATAGTATCCGCTCGGTCGCTGCTCTTCATGTGGATCGGTCATGTACACTCCGGAACTGACATCGCCCATTCGAGACAAGTCGCGTAAATGGCAGTTTTGTGCCGAAAACTCCACTTGAACGTGAAAACGGGAAAGCTCGAAAATTCCGCACAGTGGGCTTTTGCGGTTGGTGGAATTCCTGACTGCCGTAACGCGGGTAGTTTCCCCCTGTTGTGGCTTGTGTTAACTCTGTTGTTGCAGGGGTTTGCGTTATGCAGACCTGAAGAGCGGGCGCAGATCCATGCAAGACGACAGCAACAATCCACCTCAAAATCAGGGCCAGGATGGTCAGGAACAGCGGCCAGCGCCGCGACAGGGTGCCGGTGCTAACCGGCAAGGCCAGGGTGGAGGACAAGGTGGCGGGCAAGGCGCACGCCGGGGCGGCGCGCAGCAGCAGGCGCCCCGCCCGGTTTATGTCAAACCCACGGCCACACGGGCACGGCCCAGACGCCGGCAGATCCTGCTGGTGCTCAGCCTGATCTGGATGGTTCTTGGGCCGACCGCCGTGGCGGGCTGGTATCTCTATACGGTTGCCGACCGGCAGTATGCTTCGACTGTGGGATTTGCGGTCCGCAAGGAAGAGATCAATTCCCCCGTTGAAATTCTGGGGGGGATCACGCAGCTGTCCGGATCGGCCAGTTCGGACACCGATATTCTGTATGAATTTATCCAGAGCCAAGAGCTGGTTGCCAAGGTTGATGCGGCGCTGGATCTCAGAGCGATGTATTCCAAGCCCGACTATGATCCGGTCTTTGCAGTCAATCCGGACAGTTCGATCGAGGATCTGGTCGATTATTGGAACCGGGTGGTCAAGATCTTCTACGATTCCCGCACGCAGTTGATCGAATTGCGGGTTACGGCCTTTGATCCCGATGATGCGCAGTCTGTTGCGCAGGAAATCTTTGACCAGTCCAGCCGCATGATCAATGAGTTGTCGGCCATCGCCCGCGAGGACGCGACACGCTATGCGCGCGAAGAACTGGATCGGGCGGTTGAGCGGCTCAAGCAGGCCCGGCAGGCGGTGACCCTGTTCCGAACAACCAACCAGTTGGTTGACCCGAATGCGGATTTGCAAGGGCAGATGGGGGTTCTAAACTCTTTGCAGCAACAGCAGGCCGAAGCCCTGATCGAGCTGGATTTGCTGCGCGACAACACGCGCGAAGGCGATCCGCGGATCGTGCAGGCACAGCGCCGCATCGAAGTGATTGCCGACCGGATCGAACAGGAACGCAACAAGCTAGGCATCGGCGGTGACGATGGGTCTGCCCGCCAGAGCTTTGCAACCTTGGTTGGTGAGTATGAGCGACTGGTCGTTGATCGGGAATTTGCGGAACAGGCCTATACCGCAGCGCTATCGGCCTTTGATGCGGCCCTGTCCGAAGCGCAGCGTCAAAGCCGGTATTTGGCGGCCTATATCCAGCCGACCAAGGCCGATCAGGCACGGTATCCACAGCGCATGTTGTTGACTGGCCTCGTTGCGCTTTTCTCGTTCCTCGCATGGGCGATTGTCCTGCTGGTGTATTACAGCGTGCGCGACCGGCGCTGAGAGGGCGACGATGATCCGGCTCGAAAACCTGACAAAGACCTTTGTCACCAACGGGGTGCCGAACACGATCTTTCGGGACGTGAATCTGGTCTTTCCGAAGGGGCGCGCCGTTGGGCTGCTGGGGCGCAATGGTGCCGGGAAATCGAGCCTGTTGCGCCTGATTGCAGGCTCGCTTGATCCCACGCGCGGGCAGATCGTGCATGAAGGGTCGGTATCATGGCCCGTTGGTTTTGCCGGCTCGTTCCATCCGGATCTGACCGGGCTTCAGAACATCCGGTTTGTTGGTCGGGTCTATGGTGTGGATACCGATGAACTGGTCGATTTCGTCGAAGACTTTGCCGAACTGGGCAAACACTTCTACCTGCCGTGCCGCACCTATTCGTCTGGTATGAAATCCCGTCTGGCTTTTGGCCTGTCCATGGGTATTCGGTTTGACACCTATCTTGTGGACGAGGTGACCAGCGTCGGGGACGCAGCATTCCGGCAAAAGAGCGAAGCCGTATTCAAGCAGCGCATGACCCAGAGTGGCGCGATCCTCGTGTCACATGGCACAACGATGTTGCGCCGCAATTGCGATGCGGGCGTGGTGCTGAACAAGGGTGCGCTGATCTGGTACGATGACATCGAAGAAGCCATCGCCGCCCACGAAGATAATATGCAGGCGGCGACGCTGGACGAAGATATCTAGGTCCGTTTTCTCAGAGAATGAAATCGCTGGCGACCAGCTGCATTTCTCCGGTCAGCTCAATCTCGAAATCTGCAATGGCGTCGCCATCCACGTCTGCCTGAACAATCGTGTTTCCGCCTTCGATACGTGTTCCCAATTCACCCGGCGTTCCGGAAAAGGGTGTATCGCCGATAAAGTCGAAGGCCTGATTGAAACCAATGGTCGTGTCGGCATCAAGGCGACCGATTTCTATCCGGTCTTCGCCGGATACAAAGTCGGCAATGATGTCGCGATTGCCCGAACCAACACCGCTGTCCTGCTGGCTGTAATAGATATAGCGATCGCGGCGCCCTGCATCACTGCCGCCTTCCATATAGTCCGCACCCAGATTGCCAAAGAACGCATCTGCACCTGGACCGCCAAACAAGAAATCGTTGCCTGCCCGACCGTAGAGGCGATCAGAGACGCCACCTCCGTACAGGAAATTGCCAGTTGCATCGCCCCTGAGGTCGTCAGCAAACCCGCCGCCTTGGGCGTCTTCAACCCCGATATATATGTCACCTTCCGCCGCGCCTTCGTCGAAGAAGCGAACAAACCCACGGGTGCTGACGTCATTCTGAAGATCAACAATGACCCGGCCTTCGGCATCGGAATAGTCCACGATGTCAAAGCCGTCACCGCCGTTCAACGTGTCGGCACCGGGCCCACCAAACAGTGTGTCGTTGCCGTTGTTACCCATCAGTATGTCATCAGCCGAGCTGCCAATGATCAGATCATCAGACGAGGTGCCGTCTGCTTGTAGATAGAATTCCACTTCAAAAGCGTCATTCGGACTAAAAAGCAGTCCATCGACATTGATCAGAAGTGAATCGCCATTGGATGTGATATTGCTTGCCGAGATCCCAAGCGTATTTGTTGCGTCATCAAGCACAGGTGTCGCGACCGAAACACCCAAGACGCTCGAGAGCACCTCGAAGGTCAGCACATATCCGTTAAACCCTGTCGCATCGTCCACATCCGTGAAGCCTCCACTAAAATTTAATATGACTTCATAAGACAGGGTGTTTTGAGCAATGTCCAAACTGACGGGCACAATAGCCGCAGCGTCACCACTGAGGTCAAAAAATGATGCGTCGTCGTATTCAACGATTGTCTCACTGATGGTGGCGGTTGCTGGCTGCGTGACAGGGTCTGCAAGGGTCGGCGAGTAAATTTCCAGAAGTACGTTGGTTTGGTCAAGTTCTGGAATCGTGATCAGGGCCATCGGGCAAAATCCTTGTGGTAGGGGTTTAACAAATTATCCCCACACAAAGAACAATGCCGGGCGCGCCAAGCCTAAGAGCGGACCGCCCAGCGGGTCAATCATTCTGTTAACCCGTGGTCTCAGCGCTCAGAAATGCCCAAAAATTCAGCAGTCAGAAGAGGGATCCACGGCTGTCGCCGTCCGTGACGGGCGCACAGCGCGTTCGCCCCGGGAAAACCGGGTAGCGCTCAAACCCCACCCGGACCAACAAAGCCACTGAATTCCAAACTACGGGATCCAAGCTGTTTTGTGTCTTTGACAGAAAATCGATTAGTCTGAATCGAAACCCGCGGCCTTTTGATCAGCTAGCCGCCAAAATAGGGTACGCGTAGTCGGGAGCAAAGAATTGCATCGTTACTTCCACACGATTTTTACCTGCATTTTTTTTGCGACGGGTTGTCAGCATGTCGGCCCAAATTGCCAGTTCGAGCAGCGGGCGGCCACTGCGGATGCCGATCCTCAAATCTTGAGT
>JAHDIS010000089.1 GCA_020630695.1 Paracoccaceae bacterium
CGCCTGCCACTTCGGCCAGTTCTTCCAGAGAATTGATCTGATCGGCCATGATTAAACCCGCGTGTTTTTCTTGTTCATCGATTTCACATCCAGCACTTCAGGCGCCTGCGCCTCATGTGGATGCTCGGCACCGGCGTAAACGCGCAGGTTGGTCATAACCTTGCGCGACAAACGGTTGCCCGGCAGCATGCGCTTGACCGCCTGGGTCACAACGCGCTCGGGGTGCTTGCCCTCGAGGATCTGCTCTTTGGTGCGGGACTTGATGCCGCCCGGGTGGCCGGTGTGCCAGTAGAAGTGTTCCTGACGCTTGTTGCCTGTCAGCTGCACTTTGTCCGCGTTCACAACGATAACGTTGTCGCCGCAGTCCATGTGTGGCGTGAAGGACGGCTTGTGCTTGCCGCGCAGGCGCATCGCAACGATCGAGGCCAGACGACCAAGAACAACGCCCTCGGCGTCGATCACGATCCACTTTTTCTCGATGTCTGCGGGTGTCGCAGAATAGGTTTTCATGGGTCTGTTTCCGTTTTCGTAAATCAGGCCGCGCATTTCTGCCCGGCCGTGGTAACTGATGGCGCGGTTATATACGCGGTGCTTTTCCAGTCAAGCGCGACAATCCCCAAATAATTACACAAAATCAGTTACTTAAAATTACGGTATTATTTTACCCCAGTCAATTCCGGGATCATGGGAACAGTTTCTGCACGTAACCGGGCAAAGCAAAGGCCGCCTGATGCACATCGGGCGTATAGTAATCCGGCTCCAGCCCGGATTTGGCAAAGCGTTCTTGCAGTTCGCAGAGCGATACAGATCGGGCTGTGCTGTCCGTCCCCCAGCCAAATGCCATTGGCCCACCAGCATAGGTCGGAATGGTGGCCAGATAGCAGGTCGCGTCGTCAAACAGCGCCTGAAACGCCCGCATTGTCCCGGTCAGCTCATCACCCTGCATAAAGGGAACACCGTTTTGTGTGACAATGATCCCGCCCGCGGCCATGGCTCGCTTGGCGTGCCCATAGAAGGTATCGGTGAACAGAACCTCCCCCGGCCCGATCGGGTCGGTTGAGTCGATAATGATCACGTCAAACTCTTCGCCTTCGGCATTGCGCATGAAATCTGCGCCGTCAGCAATCACGAGGTCCAGACGGGGATCTTCAAACGCGCCTTGCGACAGCATCGGCAGATACCGCTTGGAGAATTCGACGACACCGGCATCGATTTCCACCATCGTCACCTGCTCGACCGATGAATGGCGCAGAACTTCGCGCGCCATCCCGCCATCCCCACCGCCGACGATACAGACCCGCTTGGCCGCGCCATGCGCAAGGATCGGAACATGGGTCATCATCTCATGGTAGATAAAATTGTCGCCTTCGGTGGTTTGAACCACATCGTCCAGCGTCAGGATTCGGCCGAAACGCGCGTTTTCGAAAACTCGCAGGCGCTGATGTTCCGTGGCACTGTCAAACAGCGTTTCATCTGCGCGCAGTGTTTGCGCCCAGCCATCGTGAAGCGGCTCACGGATCCATTCGGACATGCGTGTCTCCTCTACGGCATAAGGCCCGGTCAAAACGGGCCGTTCATTCGGGATAGGTTTTTCGGGAATTGCCGGGCTTATCCGGGGATAAGCCCTTCACCGCGTTTGAGTTCACGGACGCGAATGTCAGCCGTCTCAAACGCCTTGGCCAATACATCGACAGCCTTCCAGGGCTGCGCATCACCACACATGAACACGTCGAACGCGCCATAGCCGATTTCAGGCCAGGTGTGCACCGAGATGTGCGACTCGGCCAGAACGGCCACGCCGCTCACGCCTTGAGGGCTGAACTTGTGCGTGTGAATGTGCAAAAGCGTGGCGCCACAGGCATCCACGCAGTCACGAAAGGCCTGTTGAATACGCGCTTCGTCATCCAGCCCCGCGCCCTCAACCACTTCGATAATCAGATGCGTTCCGGCAAAGACAGCGCCATCGCGCCGCACGAAATGATCGTCGCGATCCGTGTTTTCAACAGAGTTTGGGGCAATTACGGGATCGCAGCTCTGTGCGAGACCCCGTTTGGTGTCTTCCTCTTGGGCGCCTGTTGCCAGACCGTACCCCAGTTGGAAGAGGTCGATGTCTTTCATGACATTCCTCCTTCAATCCAGCAGTAGCGTTCCAGTCGGCCCTTAGCGCCCCCCGAAGAAGAACTGCGGGTTAGGATCGGGTCCGAAAGTGCGGCCCAATTAGGGGGCAATGCTGACTCGTTCAAAGATTATTTTCAACGATATTGCCAGGACAGGCGGTCCATCGCTGTCGGCAGGCCCGGTACAATGTACCAAGCTCGCGGCGGACATTGTACCAAGTACATTCAAAAAGCGGGAAAAACCCAAAAATCGGAGGCGGGAGAGTGGGCCGCCCCCGAAGTTATCTGACAAACGCAGGGATTTACGACTGCCAGAATGGTTTCGATATTTCACGCCGTGCCTGAGCGGGGGAAACACCAATATCGTCCAACAAATATTGATCCAGATGCGCGAGACTTTGGCGGGTGCGCGCGCGTTCATGGCACTTGACCGAGAACGCAACCACACGCAGCGCCGCCGTTGCCAGGATCGGCAGGCGTGGGGCATCAGCCAGATAGGCCAGAGCGGGGTTCATTGCGGTCTGTGTCATGACGGTCTCCTTCAATTGTATTGACACAATATCAATTCATTCGGTACAAAAATAAGTACAATCAAAAATCGTACCGGTCCATGGAAACATTGTTATGGATACAATTTCAGAGCGTTATGAATCGCAGCCTTCGGGCCCAAAGTACCGGGCACTTGCGATCGCGATCCGTGAAGCCGTTTCCGAAAAAGAATTGCCGGTCGGTCAGAAGCTGCCGCCGGTGCGCGATCTTGCCTGGCGATTGCAGATAACGCCCGGAACAGTGGCCCGCGCCTATACGATCCTTACGGATGAAGGCACGCTCATGGCCGAGGTCGGACGCGGAACCTATGTGGCTGATCCGGTCAAGCGCCCCCGGCCCCTTCTGCCCGAAGCCCCATGGCCCACGGTTCAAACCAACGATCCCGATGCGCCTATCAGTTTTGTCTCGCCAAAACTGCCGGATCATGGCCAATGCGATATGGTGCGGCAGGCTTTTGCGCAGGTCGCCATGCATCCGGCGGACCGCCTGATGAACTATCCCAGCCGGAGCGGTTTCAAACCCGCGCGCGAAGCCGCGTTGAATTGGCTGGCAGACACGCCACTAGGTGCGGTCAGTCAGGACGATCTGGTGCTGTCACATGGCGGGCAAAACGGCATTGGACTGGTGATGCAGGCCTGTTTGCGGGGCACAAAACCGGTGGTTCTGGTCGAAGAGCTGTCCTACCCGGGATTTCGACGCGCCGCTGAATTGATCCGCGCCGAAGTCATCGATGTGCCCATGGATGACAAGGGAATCATTCCAGACGCTCTGGACGAATTGGCGCGCCGCTATGATGCGCAACTGCTTTGCACTTCGCCCGAAGTGCACAACCCTACCGTTCTGGTCACACCGCAGTCACGACGCGAAGAAATCGCACGCGTCGCCCGGCGGCGCGGCTTTCATATCGCCGAAGACGATTGCTATCGGATTGGCGCACGCACGGGCCAAAGCTATCGAGCCCTGCTGCCACAGCAAGGTTGGCATGTGGCTTCCATTTCGAAGTCCATCACCCCTGCCCTGCGGATCGGCTTTGTCGTCGCGCCGGACGGTTGGCAATCTGAATTGCGCCGCGTTGCCGAACACGGTTTTTTCGGATTGGCCCAACCTTTGGCCGATGTCGCAACGCAAGTGCTGACCAGCCCGGATCTGGATCGGGTGCTGGATGCCGTGCGGGCCGACTATGCCCGCTACATCCGAAGTGCCGTAAACGTACTGGGCAGTTACGATCTGACATGGAGACAGGATGTGCCGTTCCTTTGGTTGTCATTGCCACAAGGTTGGCGGGCCGTGTCCTTTGTGCGCGCTGCCGAACGTGTCGGCGTGCAATTGCGGGCCGCCGATGAATTCGCCTTGCGCGACAAACGCACCCCCCATGCCGTACGCATTGCGATCAATGCGCAGGTTTCGCTGGAACAGTTCGATCAGGCCATGCACCGCCTGCGGGATCTGTTGGACAATCCACCCGAATCCATCGCGATCTGACAACACCCTTGGCCGGATCAGACCGCGCCAAAGAGGTGGTCAGTCAGAGCGGTCAGCGGCGCGTCCTCCAGTCTCTCAATTATCGCGGCAATGGCCCTGGCCCGTTCAGGACCCAACACAGGGTCCGCCAATTCATGATATTTTTCAGACAGTTCCGCTTCGCTTGGCGGAACATCCGGATCCCATCGCGGTTGATGCCAATCGCTGACCAGATTGCGCCCGTCGCGCAGCGCCAGGGTCACGCGGGCCAGCCGCGTTTCGGGGAACATCGCATTGGCCTGCTCGGACTCCGTCATGCGCAATCCACGCGACAGCCGCAGGATTTCCGGATCATGTAGGGCAGCACCATCCAGATCGGCAGGCGCGACCCTGCCCCGCACCATGGCCACGGCACATGGAAAGGATGTTGAATACTGCGCCTCTTCAGTTGTTTTCGGCTCTGCGGTAGCCAGCCTGATTGCCTCGTGAAAGCTTTCGACCCTGATTTCGGCAATGTCGGCGGACTGCAATCCATGCGCCGACCGCAGTGCCAGAATGGCTTCCACCGGAGCCTGCGCCCAACGGCAAACCGGATAGGGTTTGAAATACTGCTGCAAGATCAACCAACTGTCGCCCAAATCTCCCCAGTACTCCGGAGCTTGCTCAGCGATCAGTGACGGCGCTCCGGTAAAGCCGCGCGCGGCCAACTGTACCGCAGACACAGCCGCCATCGCCCCATAGCCTGACCCGTCTTTGAGCATGGTTGGATGATCAATGCAGCGCATCATCTGGCTGCGCGGGCCATGGTATTCCGCGATCCCGAGCGCGTGCCGCGCAGGTTCGGTTGACAGGCCCATCAGCCGAGCACCCGCCGCAGCGCCCGCAACCGCCCCCCATGAGCCTGATGTATGATAGTCAGGCACGGTTGCGTGCTGCGCCGCCGCAGCGCGCGCCCCAAACTCATAGCCCGCCACCAGAGCAGTCATGAATTCCCGGCCGGATACTTGTTTGAGATGCCCAAAGACCAGCAAGACCGGTAGCAGAGGGCAACCAACGTGACCCTTGGACGGATTGTATCCGTCATGACCGTCCAAACTGTCGATTGTCATGCCCATCGCCATGGCTGCAGCTGCGGGCGCGGCGCTGCGGTGATCAAACATCATCGGCATTTCGCCGGGCAAATCGAACGCGGCGTGGTCGCGGATGATCGCGCTGAGATTGGTGCTCAAACCGCCTGCCGCAACGCCGATCAGATCCCTCAGACACTGGCGTGCCCTGATCCGGACCGGCTCCGGCAGAGTGTCCCAGTCGAGCTGGGCTATGAAATCCAGACTGTGCATACCTCAGCCTAACGCCTGCACCCGTCCTGCCTAGACGACCACCGACCACAAATGTCGCGGATAGACACGGAATGGCGTTCTGCACGGATTGACCCACGCGGGCTTGCAGGCCATGACTTTCGTCATGACACAGACACCTGCCCCCCGTTTCGACGGCTCTTTCACCCAGCAAGAACCCATCCCGCAGGATGGCATCGAAGCTGCATTGCGGGTTTTGCAATCGGGCCGCATTCACCGCTACAACACCGCGCCTGACGAGTTGTCGGAAACAGCGTTACTGGAACAGGAATTTGCCGCCCAGACCGGCGCGCGATTTTGTCTGGCCGCAGCCTCTGGTGGTTATGCGCTGGGATGCGCGCTGCGGGCCTGCGGGCTAGAACCGGGCGAAGCGGTTCTGACAAACGCCTTTACACTGGCCCCGGTTCCGGGCGCGATTGCAGGCGCCGGTGGCAAACCGGTCTTTGTCGGCGTGACCGAAAACCTGACGATTGATCTCGATGATCTGGAGGCCAAGGCCGATCAGGCCCGTTTTCTGATGCTGTCGCATATGCGCGGCCATCTGTGCGACATGGATCGCCTGATGCAGATCTGTGATGCTGCCGGGATCACAGTCATCGAAGACTGCGCCCACACCATGGGCGCGGCTTGGCGCGGCAAGGCCTCCGGCCGCTTTGGGGCTGTAGGCTGCTTTTCGACCCAGACTTACAAACACGTCAATTCCGGCGAAGGTGGTTTCCTGATCACCGACGACGAAGAGATCGCCGCCAGGGCAATCATGCTATCGGGCAGCTATATGCTTTATGAACGGCACCTTGCTGCGCCTGATCCACAGGTCTTTGAACGGGTCAAATACGTTACGCCCAATATGTCCGGACGCATGGACAATCTCAGGGCTGCCATTCTGCGTCCGCAGATCACGGATTTGCCCGCACAGGTCACACGGTGGAATGAACGCTATGACACGGTTGAGGCCGGCCTGCGCGGAACGCCCGGCCTGACGCTGGCAGAACGCCCCGAAGAAGAAACCTATGTCGGATCATCCATCCAGTTTCTGTTGCTCGATTGGGACAAAGCTGCGGTAGACGATGTGATCCGGCGCTGCGCGGCGCGCGGCGTTGAACTCAAATGGTTTGGCGGCGCGGAACCCGTCGGATTCACGTCTCGCTATGACAGCTGGCGCTATGCGCAATCGTCCCCCATGCCCGCCAGTGATCGAATACTGGCCTCGATCGTGGACATGCGTCTGCCTTTGACCTTCAGTCTGGACGATTGCAGGCTGATCGCCGACATCATCCGCTCCGAGGTATCGGCGGTTTTTCAGGCCGCAGCCTGACACCGGACAGAAAAAGGCCCCTTCCGTCTGAGGAAGAGGCCTTGCGGGATCGGGCCGGACATTGGGACAGAGAGCGGGCCTTGATCCCGGGGGCAGCCTGCGCGTGAGGGACCAGTACGCGTCAGGCTGCAGGGAGGATCAGATCAGCCCTGGATCGCGGCGAGCGGGATGCCCTTTACCGTGCAGGACCATGCGGCTGTGACGTCACCGCCGATGACAATCGAATTTGTGGTGTACTGCGAGCTGCCTTGCTTGAAGCAATCCATTTCGGTGCGGAATGCGGTGTTCCAGTCGCCGTTGCCGTACATCTGGGTGGCTTCGATCACCCAAGCCCGAACGGCTTCGACCGTCGCGTATGTCTGGGTTTCGCCAAAGCCGATGGCTGTGATGATTTCGACAGTTTCTGCCTGTGCAGCGGATGTAACGCCAAGTGCGCCAGCAGCAACGGTCAGAGCAATCAGTGCGGTTTTTGCAAAAGTGGTCATTGGTTTATTCCTTTAAAAAGTGTTCAGTTTTGTAACTTGCAGTGGTGGGGAAGTTCCCCGGCGATCAGCTTTGCCGCTTCAGGTGTGCGCCCCTGTTTGGCTTGGCTTCGTAAAGTAAGACGTTTGTCGCTTTTAATTTCTTGGCTCTCAATCCAAGGATTCCTTACCTTTTTTGCAAGTCGCTGTTTTATATTGGTAAATTAGGTGCATTTTTGTGAATAACGTTCATGAACGATGCTCATTTTTTGCTTTTTTGCTCAGAATCACCTGCGAATCTCATCAAAAAACCGCTGAATTTCGACAGTCCAAGCCCACCTGAGCCCACAAGGACGGGCTAGCCCCCTATTCCAAAGATAGCCGTGTCACACCTTTGACGCGGATGTGCTCACTCGATGGGTTGCGTAGTTCAGGGTATGAACAGTTCAAACCCCCAGCACTCTAGCGGTCGCAACACAAAGCGATACAGCCAGCTCGATGTCCTGCGTGGCATTACAGTGCTTCTGGCGATGCTGGACCACGTTAAGATCCAGTTCGTTCCAGACTTTCATCTGTTCGTACCGGCCACGCGACTGGCGACTCCGTGTTTCATCATCCTGTTCGGCGCGATGATTGAGATTGCCTATCTCGCAAAGTTTCGCGCTGGCGCCGATCTGCCAAAGATCAAGCATCGGATCGTCACGCGATTTGTGACCTGCTGGGGATTGGCAATCCTTCTTTCCTTTGTCGCTGTCGTTTCGGGGAACCTGGGTTTTCAGGCAGGGTGGCAAAGCGCTTTTGGATTGGCGTTTGGACGGTTCAACGAAATATTCCTGATCTATGCAGCGCTGTTTGTGATCTTGCTGGCGATCTGGCCGGTTCTGTCGCGATATGGGTCTGTGCCTGTTCTGATCATTGCCGCAGCCGGCTGGCTGGCTCAGCCCTGGTGGGGGATCATCTTGGGCGAGCCTACCTATGCCTCCAGCTTCTTTCTGGGTTATGGGCCCGGCTATGGGCCGGGACTGCTGCCTGCCATGACCTTCCTCGGCTTCGGGATCGCGGTGGGCGAGTTTCTGACCGGACGGCGCGGCCCTGCCATTGCCGTTGCAATTTTAGTTGTGGCCTGCGCGGTGATCCTGTCGGAGTTGTCTTTTGGCCTGATGGAGGCCGGCCGGCGATTTCTGGCAAACCGCTGGATCAACCATCCCGGTTATTTTGCTGTCGGGATCGTTGCCTTTGCCGGAATGGCACTGACAATCACTGCAGCCACCAAAATGCGCATTCTCGCGCCAAAGCTGGATATATTGGCCCGGATCGGAGGTCAGACCCTATTCGTCTATGCAATGGGTAATCTGGTCCTGAACGCCCTGCCCCAATTCGACCTGCCACGTGTCATAGGAATGCCTGTCGCCCTTGCGTTTCTTATAGGGCTGTCACTGCTGGCGCTGATGGGACATGCCCGGCGCAACACGGCTGCGCTCGGGATTCCACTTCGGTGGAGCCGCACCTATGCGCGACTGCTCGACAGCGCAACGCAGCGGCTGTTCCAGCGCCGCGCCTAACCGCGTGCCTTAGTTGTCGCGCTCTGCTTCCAGTTTGCGATAGGCCGCGACGTTGCGGTTATGCTCATCCAGCGTTTCCGCAAAATTATGCCCGTCGCGCGGATCAAGCGTCTTGGCCACAAAGAAGATGTAGTCAGTCTGCGCCGGGTTGAGTGCGGCTTCGATACTGGCACGGCCCGGGTTCGCAATCGGTGTAGGCGGCAGCGCAGGGATCACATAGGTGTTCCACGGCGTCTCGCGGCGCAGTTCCGATTGGCGCAGACCGCGCCCCAGAATGCCTTCGCCCTTGGTTATCCCGTAGATCACCGTAGGGTCAGTTTGCAGACGCATACCGCGGCGCAGGCGGTTCACAAAGACCGAGGCCACGTCAAAACGTTCATCCGGCCCGCCGGTTTCCTTTTCGATGATCGAGGCAAGGATCAAAGCCTCTTCAGGGCTATCCAGCGGCAAGCCATCAGTGCGGTTGGCCCAGGCGTTGGCAAGGATCACCTCTTGGGCGCGCTGCATCCGGGTCAGAACAGATTGAAGCGTATCGCCGGGGCTGACCTCGTAGCTGTCCGGTGCAAGGCTGCCCTCATCGGGAACTTCGGCGCTGCCTTCGAGAATATCAACCTGCCCCAGTTCCTGAACCACCTGCCAGCTGGTTACGCCTTCGGCCAAGGCGATGCGATACCGCGTGTCTGCCTGCTGTTTGACACTGGCATAGACTTCTGGCGCAGCGCCTTCACCCGGATCAAAGCTGGCCTTTTCTTCAAAACGGCCAGTTTCGGGGTTCAGTTCGCGCACCTGAACAGTCGCGCGTGTGATGCCGATACGATAGACCACCTCGGTTCCGCAGGTCGAAGCGCCACCGCGTGTGACGATGTCCACGATCTGGGCCATGGATGCGCCCTCGGGCACCAGATAGCTGCCCGCTTTCAGTTGGCCTGTCTTTTCGGTGTAGTCGGCACCCAGTCGGAACATCGCACCGCTGCTGACCGCGCCCTTGTCTTCGAGATTTTTGGACACCCGCGACATGGTCGAACCGCGCGGAACCTCAAGGCAGATCGGCGCGTCCAGCGGACCTTCTGCCTGATATTCATTCTGCGCCCACAGCAAGACGCCACCAAGCAGGAAAACCGCGACAACCAGAAAGGTCAGCGCGTTCGAAGCAATATGGCGCCACATTCAGTTAGCTCACTTTTCCAAAGATAACGCTGGCATTGGTGCCCCCGAAACCAAAGCTATTGGACAGGGCATAGTTGATCTCACGCTCGCGCTTGGCATTCGGTGCCAGATCCAGCGGGCTTTCCACCGCCGGGTTGTCGAGGTTGATCGTCGGCGGTGCGACCTGATCGCGGATCGCGAGGATGGAAAAGATCGCTTCGATCGCGCCCGCAGCGCCCAGCAGGTGGCCTGTCGCGGATTTGGTCGAAGACATGGTGGCGGTCTTGGCCGCGTCGCCCAGCAAGCGTTCAACCGCACCCAGCTCGATCGTGTCCGCCATGGTCGAGGTGCCATGCGCATTGATATAGTCAATCGCTGCAGGCTCGATCCCGGCGTCTTTCAGGGCCGCCCGCATGGACCGTTCCCCGCCTTCGCCGTCTTCGGATGGAGCCGTGATGTGGTAGGCATCGCCGGACAGGCCATAACCGCATACTTCGGCGTAGATCTTGGCGCCGCGTGCTTTGGCGTGTTCGTATTCTTCCAGAACGACAACGCCCGCACCCTCACCCATGACGAAACCATCCCGGTCACCATCATAGGGGCGCGATGCCTTGGCCGGATCGTCTGCCCGCTTGGTCGACAGCGCCTTGCAGGCGTTGAAACCCGCAATGCCGATTTCGCAAATCGCGGTTTCCGCGCCACCAGCTACCATCACATCGGCATCGCCGTATTTGATCAGGCGCGTTGCGTCACCAATGGCATGCGCCCCGGTGCTGCACGCGGTCACAACCGCATGGTTTGGGCCTTTGAAGCCGAACTTGATGCTGACATTGCCGGAAATCAGATTGATCAGCGCGCCGGGAATAAAGAATGGCGAAACACGCCGTGGGCCCTTGTCGCGGATCAGCAAAGCGGTCTGTGCAATGGCGTTCAGACCACCGATGCCCGAACCGATCATCACGCCCGTTCTTTCACGGCCTTCATCGTCTTCAGGCTTCCAGCCGCTGTCCTCCACGGCCTGCGCCGCGGCGGCAAAGCCGAACTGGATGAATTCATCCACCTTGCGTTGCTCTTTCTTGTCCATCCAATCATCCGGATTGAATGTCCCGTCCGTGCCATCTCCGTAGGGCACTTCGCAGGCATAGGTGGTGGCCAGCGCACTGGCATCAAATTTGGTAATTGGACCGGCGCCGGATTGTCCGTCCAGCAGACGTTCCCATACGGTTTCGACACCGCTGCCCAGCGGTGTAACAAGACCCAACCCGGTGACCACAACGCGACGTGCCATGGCTCTGCCCTTCCCTCAAAATGCTCGTTGCCTGCTC
>JAHDIS010000021.1:0-22061 GCA_020630695.1 Paracoccaceae bacterium
CTGGACAAAACCAGCGTCTTGCACCAGCCCGGTTTCGAGCCTTGGCACGGTTTTGGCGGCAAGGACATGACCTTTGGATCATTGATGGCGTTCGTGGAAAAGCACCGCGACAAAATCAAATACGCCGATCGTCTTCAGGCAGGATAAAACAAGAGTGGGCGGCAGCCATGTTTGCCGCCCAACCTCACAAATCTGCCGCGCCTTTAGCCCAGCAATTCATGCGCCAGTTCCAGCGCTTCGACCAGCGTGTCCACCTCGGCTTCGGTATTGTACATCCCAAAGGATGCGCGGCAGGTGGCGTTCAGACCCAAATGATCCATCAAAGGCCCAACGCAGTGCTGGCCTGCACGGACTGCCACGCCCTTTTTGTCCAGAATGGTCGAGATGTCGTGCGCGTGCCCTGCCCCATCGAGCGTGAACGAGAAGATCGCGGCCTTGTTCGCTGTCGTGCCCTGCACTTGCAACCAGTTCAGCCCGTCGAGTTTTGAACGGGTGTAGTCGCGCAGTTTAGCTTCATGCGCGGCAATATTCTCCATGCCGACGCCCATCATGTATTCCAGCGCAACACCCAAACCGATCTGTTGCACGATGCCGGGCGTGCCCGCCTCGAACTTCATTGGCGGGTCGTTCCACGTGATTTCATCCTTGTGGACTTCGCGGATCATGTCACCGCCGCCCATGAACGGCCGCATCTCATCCATACGGGCCCGTCGAATCCAGATCGCTCCGGATGCCGAGGGGCCATACAGCTTGTGTCCAGTGATGGCATAGAAATCGCAGCCGATCTCTTCGACGTTGACCGGCATGTGTACAGCAGCCTGACTGCCATCGACCAACACCGGCACGCCCTGCGCCTGCGCGCCGGCACAAATGGTTTTCACATCAACAACCGTGCCCAAGACATTCGACACCTGCGTGACAGCGATCAGTTTGGTCCGCGGCGTGATTGCGTCCAGCACCTTTTGCGGATCCAGATGCCCCGTGCTGTCCACATCGACCCAAACCAGTTTCACGCCCATGCGTTCCCGCAAGAAATGCCAAGGCACGATGTTGGCATGGTGCTCCATGACCGACAGGATGATCTCATCCCCAGCGCTCAGCTGCTCCATAGCCCAGCCATAGGCGACAAGGTTGATACCCATTGTCGTGCCGGTCGTATAGACGATCTCTTCGGAATCCTTGGCCCCCAGAAACCGTGCAATCACATCACGCACACCTTCGTATTTGTCCGTGGCGAGATTAGACAAATAATGCAGACCGCGATGTACGTTCGCATATTCTTCGGCATAGCCCCGCGTAACAGCGTCGATCACAATCTGCGGTTTCTGGGCCGAAGCACCATTGTCCAAATACACAAGCGGCTTACCGTTCACTTCGCGCGAAAGGATCGGAAAGTCCTTTCGGATCGTTTCTACGTCATACATATCCGTTCATCCCCTGCGGCACGACCCCGAGCAAAGACAACAGTAGGGAAAGCCCCACAGCCAATGCCATCAAAGCCAGTATCAGCACCCCGGCTGATTTGAAAAGACTACCCAATTCATGGGCTTCGTCGATAAAGTTCATGGACAGCCAGATGCCAAGGACGCTGACTCCCAGCGCCAGACCCGCCGCCAGTGGCTGCGAGGCGATCCCGATGATCATCAAGGCGGCCTGTGCAAGAACCCGAAGCGATTGCAGCCAGATCAACAGCACAGCCACCTGCGCCAGATCGGCCTTGCCGCCCATGGCACGCCCGATGCTCGCGATGGCGATGACGGCACCGGCGAGCGCGGCGGCCTGCACTACCATAAAAGCAACCGGATTCCCCAAGAGCCCGAACCCGTCTTGCGGCATCAAAGCAATCGTCGCTGAGAACACCAGCGTGTTCAGAACCACGACCAGCGCAAAAGCGGTCCACAATGCCTCGCTGCTGAGACGCGCCGAGAGCAACAATCGCGCCACGTCTCGCGGCGCTTTGAT
The DNA here is from genome assembly GCA_020630695.1 of Paracoccaceae bacterium. Taxonomy (GTDB): domain Bacteria; phylum Pseudomonadota; class Alphaproteobacteria; order Rhodobacterales; family Rhodobacteraceae; genus Thalassococcus_A; species Thalassococcus_A lentus. The sequence goes on from JAHDIS010000021.1 coordinate 1,963, forward strand.
GGTCTGCAACGCGAGACCCAGAAACCCGGCAAAGGTCATTTGGCAGGTTTCCTGTGGGCCGCGCGCATACCCAGCAACCAAAACAGACCAAAGGCAATCAACCACAGCAATCCAACCAGTTGCATGGATGGGCCGGGACCGATGAACCCACCGACCAAGCCTTCGAGCAGCATCAGTGGCGATGCAGCCAAAAAGGCCCAGAACAGCGCCAGACGTGATCCAAAGCTGGTTCCCTGTCCGCCCAAGGCCCGGGCGATCAGATGGGCCACAAAGGCAATCGCGTAAAGGAACAGCGGCGCGAGAAAGAGCCATGCCATCAAGGACGCACCCAAAAGCGGGTTAAGCTCAACCTGTTCCAGATGCGCCTGCCGCGCCAGTTTGGGCCATTGCGCGATAAACGTCACCGCACAGGCCGACATCAAGAAGACCAGAGCACGCGGCTCAGACTCGCCGCGTGCAAGATGGCGCTGAACAACAGCACCAGGCCCCTTGTAGGTGGCCACAATGTCCGTGGTTACAGGCACTTAGCCACGGCGCCTTTCCAGCCATCCAGCGACGCGATTGTTGATCTGCTCCTGAATATCCTCGTTTTCGATTTCCTGAACCGCTTCTGCGATAAAGGCGATCGTCATGAGGTCTTCGGCCATGCCGCGCGGAACACCCCGGGCACGCAGGTAGAACAGGCCATCTTCGTCAATCGCACCCGACGTGGAACCATGCGAACAGGCCACATCGTCAGCATAAATTTCAAGCTCCGGCTTGGCGAGGAACTGGCTATCGTCATCCAAAAGAAGCGACTGGCTGATCTGATAGCCGTCCGTTTTCTGAGCACCTTCCTTCACCAGAATTTTGCCTTGGAACACGCCCGTTGCCCCATTGCGCAGCACCTTTTTGAACACCTGACGGCTTTCGCAATTTACTGCGTCGTGAGTGACAAACACGGTGTCATCGTGGTGGAAATTGCCATCGCCCATGCAGGCACCCGCGACATGGGCTTCGGCATCGTCGCCCGTCAGCTCCAGCACACATTCGTTGCGGGTCATCACGCCATTCACCGTGAGCGTAAAGCTCTTGAAGGTGGATTCCGTTCCAAGACGCGCAAAGATGTGCGTGATGGCCCGGCGTTCATGGTCGCGGCCCTGCGCACGGACATGGTGCAGACGCCCCGTATCGGCGACGTCGACTTCCATGCATTTGTTGAAACGCGACGCCGCTGGGCCGTTTTCAAGGATCGTTGCCTCGGCGCCCGCGTCCACCTTGATCACATGGTGCAGGATCGCATCCGATTGCTCGGATGCATGCCGGTAGATCAGGTTGATCGGCTTAGACGGTTTGCCGGTGACATGGATCAAAATGCCATCGGTTGCATATGCCGTGTTCAAAGAGGCCAATGGCCGCTGAACGGGATCCTGCCCACGTTCTTCCAGAACGCCGTAGAGATCCTTGGCCCAGTGGATGTCTGCTGCTTCGGCGAGACGGTCAATCGAGACCCCCTCAAGCGCAAGATCATCCGACGCATCCGCATCGAACACACCGTCCACGAAGACGATTTTCAACCGATCCAATTCGTCGAACATCGGGGCTTCGTCGCTTTGGAAAACGGCGGCCGCCTGTGCCTGCACATCCACAAAGCCTTCGGGCTTGGTGTATTTCCAGTATTCGTCGCGCGCACCGGGCAAACCCATTGCACGAACGCGTGCGACCGCATCTTGTCTGGCCGCGTCCGACCATCCACCCGCGGGCATTGTCATCGCGGCAAGTCGGGCCTCGGTGGCCTCTTGCTTGCGCGGTGTCAAAATTGCTGTGACAGGGGCCAGAGCCATTATGCCACCTCCGCGAGGATGTCGGCGTAGCCGTTGTTTTCAACTTCGAGAGCCAGCTCAGGACCGCCGGTTTTCACAATGCGGCCATTTGCCATGATGTGCACCACGTCCGGTTTGATGTGATCCAGAAGGCGCTGATAATGTGTGATCACCAAAAAGCCACGGCCTTCATCCCGCAGGGCATTCACGCCTTCTGCAACCAGCTTCATCGCATCCACATCCAGACCGGAATCTGTTTCATCGAGGATGCACATCTTGGGTTCCAACATGGCCATCTGCAGGATTTCGTTGCGCTTTTTCTCACCGCCAGAAAAACCGACATTCACCGGGCGCTTCAGCATATCGGCGTCGATCTTCAGATCCTTGGCTCTTGCGCGCACTTCCTTGAGGAACTCGGTTGCGTTCATTTCTTCCTGACCGCGAGCCTTGCGCTGCGCGTTTACGGCGGTGCGCAGGAAGGTCATGTTGCCCACACCGGGGATTTCCACCGGGTACTGGAATGCCAAAAAGAGACCCGCAGCAGCGCGCTCTTCCGGCTCCATTTCCAGAATGTCTTCGCCCAGCAGCGAGGCCTCACCATCTGTGACTTCGTATCCGTCCTTGCCGGACAGAACATAGGACAAAGTGGACTTGCCCGAACCGTTGGGGCCCATGATCGCGTGGACCTTGCCACTCTCGACCGTCAGATCGACACCCTTGAGGATGACCTTGTCCTCTTCTTCCAGCTTGACGTGCAGGTTCTTGATTTCCAACATGGTTTTCTTCCTCGTTCTTATCTCTTTGTGTGCAGCCCGATCAGGGGTTTTGCATGAATCGGATCACCTGAAGAAGCTTTTCAGGCGGGATGGGCTGGGGCACGACACGAAATCGCGCCATACGCCCGGTGATTTCCGGGGAGCCGAGAAAGTCCTCGACCTTGTGGTAATGTTTGCGCTGGACATAGTCGTCGAACAGCACTTCGACAGGTTTTTTGGTCATGAAGGCCGTGGCCAATGCGCAGCCTTGGCGAAAGCGTCCATCCACCAGAACGACGTCTGGCTGGCGAAACTCTTTCAAGCCCCAAACCTCGAGTGGATAGCGTGCAAACCGCCGCCATTCGCTGGCGTCTACTGGATGACCCCATTCCTTGGTCGCGCCAATGTCGGACCAAATCATATCGACAGTCGTGCCCGCCGCAGCGGGATGCGACGCAAACCAATCGCGCATCATTTGCGCCCAAGCCTGATCAGACTCAACGCTAAAGACAGTTTTTCCGGGCATTTCAGAGGCCAGGACAGTGCTGCCGCCAGACCCATATTCAAGGATCACATCGGCGCTCTCATAAGCGCGCTGCAAAAGCGCAGCCTCGGCGTCTGGCAATGTCAGTTCGGGGCGCGAAAGGGTCTGTGTCATCCACGCCCCCCTGTGCCCTGCGTCAGGGCAACGGTGCGTTCGCCCCGGGAGAAATCAGCCAGACCGCCCATGTCGGCGCAAACCCAGACAGATAGGGCCCGGCCAAAACGGCAATCCATATCCCAGCCAGCCCGCCGCCCCACATGGCCTTGGAACTGTCGGCCTTCAGCGTAAAGAGCAGCAGGGATGCCATGGCCGCAAAACCCGAGCTCATGAATCCCTGCGGGAATATTCCGTCCAGAAACAGCCAGAGCACGGCGTGCCCCAGCATGAACAACAGCACCACGCCCAGCGCCTGCGCGATATCCATCGCGAGTTCTTTGGCGTTGGCGCGCGGGTCCGGCTCTTCGATGGGTGTCGACATTGCGCGCGCCTGCTGGTCTGCCAACCTCAGCCGCGCGGCCCGTTCCTGAAATGTATTGCGTTGCGCAGCACTCATGAATCGCTCCTGCTTTTGAACGTCTAATGTCCAAAGCAGAGGCTGACGCCAAAGAGCGCCAGAAATTTGGCCAAAGCCGATTTATTTCGGGGCGATGCGTCATCTATTCCAGAACCACCGCCGTGCCTGAGGCCGAAACCATCAGCATCGAGTCGCCAACCACTTCGTAATCAAGATCAACACCAACGACGGCATCGCCGCCCAAAGCCGCGGCCCGCTGTTCCAGCTCACGCATTGCGGTGTCACGAGCGTCCTGCAGTTTGCTTTCGTAGGCCTGAGAGCGCCCCCCCACAATGTCGGTAATCCCAGCAAAGAAATCGCGTACGACGTTGGCGCCCATGATGGCTTCACCAACCACAATACCGCGATAGTCAATAATCTTGCGGCCTTCGATACTGGGTGTCGTTGTCAAAATCATGAATTCACCTCAATGGGTTGTGCGAAATAATTGCAATTGGCCTGCTGATGCTTGGAATGCCAGAGCACGCGATAGCCCTGCGCCTCCAACCAGTCATGAAAGACTGCATCGTTGGCTTCATCGACTTCGACAAACAAGGCAGGTTTCTGTTGGCTGACCACTTGTTCGAAACCGTGCAGAACCTGCATTTCCATGCCTTCCACGTCGACCTTGATCAGATCAACCGTCTCATCGGCAAAGAGAGCATCACCGGGATGAACCTCGATGTCGCCACCTTTCTTCAGCCGGGCAGCGCCCAGATTGGTTGCATGACGTTTGATTTTGTAACCGTCATCCGAGGCATCGGACAGCCCAATGCCCAGCGCATCCAGCACGATGATGTCATCCAGACCATTGGCCTGCACATTGGCGCGCAAAGCTTCGATTGCGACTGGGTTCGGCTCAATGCAGGTCACGCGCGCAGCTTGCATCAGGGTCGCGAAATAGATCGCGTGATTTCCAACATTCGCACCCACATCCAAAACATGCGCACCGGGTTTCACAGTCTCGGACAGGCGATCCAGATCAGCCCGTTCATAGAACTTGCCCACGCGATGACGCCCCTGGATCGGACAACGGTCGGCATTGAGATGGAACACCAGATCATGCCCGTCGATATGTGCGCGAACCTGCTCCATCACTTGTCGCGCCCCAGCACAAGCTGCGCAAAAAGACTGCCCAGAAAGCCCGACGCAAAGGCCATGACGATCACCAGCAACATCGGCAAGGCATCGGTCACCAGATCGATGACCAAGGCAAAACCGGCGCAGAAGACGCCCGTCAAAACCGATGTTGCAAGCCGCAAACCCATTTAAGCTTCGAGCCCCCTCAATACCGCCTGTCGCACATTCGCCTGCGCAACGGCCCCGTTCAAAGGCTGCAGAACAGCCCCGATCAGGCCGTTAGCCCACAGAGCCTTCCAGTGAAATTGCCACCAGCTGCTGCGCTTCCATGGCAAACTCCATCGGCAGCGCCTGCAGAACGTCACGGCAGAATCCATTGACCACAAGGGCCACGGCTTCTTCCTCGTCCATGCCGCGCTGACGGCAATAGAACAGCTGATCATCATCCACCTTGGACGTAGTCGCCTCGTGCTCCACGCGGCTGCTGTTGTTTTTGACTTCGATGTAGGGAACCGTGTGGGCCCCGCATTTGTCACCGATCAACAGGCTGTCGCATTGGGTGTAGTTGCGGCTGTCCTTTGCCTTGGGGTGCATGGAAACAAGGCCACGGTAGGTATTCTGCGCCTTGCCCGCGCTGATGCCCTTGGACACGATCCGCGACTTGGTGTTCTTGCCAAGGTGAACCATTTTGGTGCCGGTATCCGCCTGCTGGTGGTTGTTGGCGATGGCGATGGAATAGAATTCGCCCTGGCTTTCGTTGCCGCGCAGAATGCAGGATGGATATTTCCAGGTCACCGCCGATCCGGTTTCAACCTGCGTCCACATCACCTTGGCCCGATCGCCACGGCAATCCGCGCGCTTGGTGACAAAGTTGTAGATGCCGCCCTTGCCGTCTTCATCGCCCGGGAACCAGTTCTGCACGGTGGAATACTTCACCTCTGCATCTTCCTCGATGATGATCTCGACGACCGCCGCATGCAGCTGTGACGTGTCGCGCTGCGGGGCGGTGCAGCCTTCCAGATAGCTGACGTACGAACCCTTGTCCGCGATGATCAGCGTGCGCTCGAACTGGCCAGTGTTTTCCGCGTTGATGCGGAAGTACGTCGAAAGCTCCATCGGGCAGCGCACGCCCGGCGGCACATAGACAAATGAGCCGTCCGAAAACACAGCGCTGTTCAGCGTCGCATAGTAGTTGTCCGAAACCGGCACGACCGATCCCAGATACTTCCGGACAAGTTCGGGGTGCTCCTTGATGGCTTCAGAGATCGAGCAGAAGATCACACCCGCCTTTTTCAGCTCCGCCTGAAACGTGGTGCCGACAGATACGGAATCAAAGACAGCATCCACGGCAACCTTGCGCCCCTCGGCGGGCATGTCTTCGGCACCTTCAACACCGGCAAGGATCATCTGTTCCTTCAGCGGGATGCCCAGCTTTTCGTAGGTTTCCAGCAGCTTGGGATCGACCTCATCCAAGGACTTCGGCTTTTCCATCATGCTCTTAGGGCGCGCATAGTAGTACTGGTCCTGAAAATCGATTTCAGGATAGTCGACCATGGCCCACTGCGGCTCTTCTTTTTGAAGCCAGCGCTCGTAGGCCGCCAGACGCCAGTCCAGCATCCACTCTGGCTCACCGTTCTTTTCTGAGATCAGGCGCACGATATCCGGGGTCAGCCCCTTTGGGGCGTATTCCATTTCAATCTCGGTTTCCCAGCCGTGCTTGTAGGTGCCAACGGATTTGACCGCTTCTACGGTTTCCGCATCGACGCCTTCCTTGACCGTGACTTCGTCCAAAGCTGCCATCTGCCTATCCTTCCGTTAAGCGGCCCGCGCGCGGTGCCGTTCGTATTTCCCAAGCCAGGTCTTCGCGAAACCCAACACATCATCTTCTGTTGTCTGCGGTCCCAGGCTCACCCTGATGGCGCTGCTGGCCACCGCATCGTCATAACCCATGGCGCGCAACACGCGGCTGGCGCGCACCTTGCCCGAGCTGCAGGCTGAACCGGCGCTCACGGCATAACCGGACAGATCCATCTGCATCACCTGTGTCTCACCCTTCCACCCCGGAGTGGCAAAACAACTGGTATTCGGAAGACGCGCCGCACCTTTCCCGACAAAAATAGTCGTATCGGCGGCAGCCTCAATGGTTTTTTCTAGAATATTTCTAAGTTTTTCCACTTCGGACCAAACACCGGCCTCGAGATCACGGGCAGCGGCCTCGGCGGCTGCACCGAATCCAGCGATGCCAATCACGTTCTCAGTGCCTGAACGCCGCCCCATCTCCTGCCCGCCGCCCTTGATTTGCGCGGCAATGTCAGTGCCGCGCTTCAGAACCAACGCGCCAATTCCCTTGGGCCCGCCCAGCTTGTGCGCCGAAATCAGCGCCATCTCAGCATCCATCCAGTTAAAGGCGACGGGCAGCTTTCCAAACGCCTGCGTGGCGTCCACAACAGCTATCCCCTTGGGTAAGTCCTGAATGACGCCGGTTTCGGAATTGGCCAGTTGCACAACAGACCTGCCGGGCTCCGTCACTTCGACCTGGCCACTCTCCGTCAAAGACAGGCTCGGCTCGATCCAAGACGCGACAGCATCATGCTCGATGTCAGCGCCCACCAAATCGCGACCAGCACAGGCCAGCGCGGCCGCTTCGGTTGCACCCGAAACAAACACCACATCAGCCCCATCGGCGCCAAAGGCGGCAGCCACCTGCGCCCGGGCTGTTTCAACCAATGCCTTCGCGGCCCGCCCCTCGGCATGCACCGAAGACGGGTTCCCGACCACGTCCATCGCCGCAATCATCGCGCTGCGCGCCTCTGGGCGCAAAGGCGCAGTGGCATTCCAGTCAAGGTAAACCCTGCTCATGAAAGGCCCTGTTTCTTTGTGCCGCAAATATCCCAGGGGGTTTGGGGGACAGCGTCCCCCAAGGTGTTGGGACCAGCGCCAAGGTTACTCGTCGGCATCATCGACCACCGCAAATAACTCTGGCACTGCCGGGCATGGCGCGAGCGTGTTGGCCACGACATCCGACAGCCGCGCCTGATGTAGGAAAACATAGACCTGCGCGGACAGGCTCTGCCACAAGCGGTTGGTCAAGGACTGTGCACGGCTGCCCGAGGCGGCACCGGATGCGCCAGCGCCCTTGTGCATCGCATCAACCGTTTCGTCGACCGCGGCCAGAACATCGACGACGCGAATGTCGGCGGCGCTTTTGGCCAGACGGTATCCCCCACCCGGGCCGCGCACCGATTCCACCAAACCGGCCCGCCGCAGTTTTACGAATAGCTGTTCAAGATAGGGCAGCGAGACGTCCTGACGTCTGGAAATATCGCCCAGAGTGACCAGTCCGTCTTGGGGTTGCAGCGCGATATCGGTCAACGCAACCATGGCGTAACGACCCTTTGTACTCAGTTTCACCGCGACACCCCCCAAAAGCTAGGCAATTGACCTCGCCCGACCAATTGCCTATCTGCATCAAAGCCGAATTCAGCGGGTCTCCCCGCGATTAGAACCATTCTAAGGTGTCAGAGCAAATTCGTCAAGAATAGCCGCGCACCCCAGAGGAGCCCTGAACGCCCCATGCCCGAGGTAATATTTCCCGGACCCGAAGGCCGCCTGGAAGGCCGCTATCATCCGCAAAAAGACCGTGATGCACCGATCGCAATCGTGCTTCATCCCCATCCGCAATTTGGCGGAACGATGAACAACAAGGTCGTCTACAACCTGCATTACGCCTTCTACAACATGGGCTTTACGGTCCTGCGCTTCAATTTCCGCGGCGTTGGCCGCAGTCAGGGCGAATACGATCAGGGCGTGGGTGAGCTTTCCGATGCCGCATCGGCCCTCGACTACCTTCAGTCCATGAACCAGAACTCCAAGCACTGCTGGGTTGCCGGCTTCAGCTTTGGCGCTTGGATCGGGATGCAGTTGCTGATGCGCCGCCCGGAAATCACCGGTTTCGTATCAGTCAGCCCACCCGCGAACATGTATGACTTTTCGTTCCTGGCCCCCTGCCCCAGCTCGGGTTTGATCATCAACGGCACAAATGACCGTGTTGCGCCGCCAGCGGATACCCGTTCGCTGGTGAACAAGCTGCACGATCAAAAGGGCATCACAATCACCCATGACGAGATTGATGGCTCGGGACACTTCTTTGAAGAGCCCTACATGGACGAAATGATTGGCAATGTAACCGGCTACGTGAAACGCCGCCTTACGGAGACCACCCGCTAAAAAGGATCGCCATCATGTCCAAGGTTCTCGAAGATCTGGCTGACAAACTGGCCGCTGATACGATCAAGGCGATGGACGCTCTCGGCGATGATCGTCTCTACGAGCAGGTGGCCAAGGTGTTGGGCGCCTCCTCGCAAACATCCGAAGAGGCCTATCTGACCTCGATCCGGATCCGGCTTGCCGAAAGGCGTGCCCGGGTCTTTCTCAATGACCATGTCAAAGCCGCTTTGCAGGCCAAGAAAGAAGGCCGCGATATTCCGGATGCGGTTGCGCCTTCATCAGACAACGAGAACCTCTAGGCGCAGACAGACAATAGAAATACCGATTTTTTTCAAAGCCTTGAAATGCCCAAGCAGGTTCGTTTCAGCCTCAGGGCTGCAACGAATAGCGCGCGCCCAGATCCTTCAGACCCGCGCGGATCAGTTCGGCCACAACATCCAGATCCACCTTCGACAGTGCCCCAAGATATAGGCAGGACTTTCCCAGCTTATGAGGTCCGAGCCGGGACAGAATCTCGCTGAAATCTGCATAGCCCGGCATGATGTAGACGACCATTTTGGCCTTGCGCGGCGCAAACCCAGTGGCAAGAAACTCGCCCTCGCGGCCACTGTCGTAGCGATAGGCATATTGCCCGTACCCCACGATCGAACCGCCCCACATTTTCGGCTCCCAGCCGGTAACCGAGCGAAACAGAGTATCCAGCACAAGTGCATCGGCCGCACGCCCGGCCGGCTCCACGGCATTCAGAAAATCATCGACGGATTGGTCGGTTGGTACGGTCTTGTTACCACTCATACGCGCCTCCACTATGGCCAATGTAGCATATCTCGCTTGATTGCGCAGCCGCGCCCGTGCCATCAGCGCCGCATGACCAGTCCGATCACCCCCCGCCTCGATGCGCAAATGGCTTTTCTCTATGAGGCCTGCAAACTCAAATCCGTTTCACGCGCAACGCGCATCAGCACGGGCGATCGGTTCGAAAACTCAGCCGAGCACAGCTGGCACATTGCGCTGTATGCGCTGACACTGGCCGAACACGCGCCAGAACCGGTTGAGATCGGGACAGTTATCAAGATGCTGCTGCTGCATGATCTGGTCGAAATCGATGCAGGGGATGCGCCTGTTTTCGGAGACCATGATGTCGCCGCCATTGAACAGGCCGAACAAACCGCAGCAACGCGCATATTCGGTCTCTTGCCTGACGATCAGGCCAAGGCTTTCAGGCAGCTTTGGGATGAATTCGAGGCCAATGAAACGCCAGAGGCCCGTTTCGCCAAGTCGCTGGACAGATTCGCGCCACCCAACCTGAACCTGGCCGCTGGCGGCGGAAGCTGGACAGACTATGGCGTGACGATCGAGACCTTCGAAACCCGTGTTGCACCAAAAATCGCAAGCGGCGCGCCCGCGCTGTGGGAATGGCTTAAACCAAAGGCGCGTGCATTGCTGTCCCGATTGGCCGGCGACAATCCAACCATCTGATCCTGAGGATGCGTTCAGAAATGGATCGCACGTCCCCAGGCATCCAAGACGGATTCATGCATCATTTCTGACAGCGTTGGATGCGGGAAGACCGTCTGCATCAGGTCCTCTTCGGTGGTTTCCAACTGCCTGCCCACCACATAGCCTTGGATCAGCTCGGTAACTTCGGCCCCAATCATGTGCGCGCCCAAAAGCGCACCTGTTTTGGCATCGAAAACGGTTTTTACTAGGCCCTCAGGCTCGCCCAAGGCAATGGCTTTGCCGTTGCCGATAAATGGGAACCGTCCAACCTTGATTTCATAGCCCTGTTCCTTGGCCTGCGCCTCGGTCAGGCCCACGCTGGCGACTTGCGGATGACAATAGGTGCACCCGGCGATGCTGTCAGGATCGACGGCATGTGGATGCCCCCCAGCAATCAATTCTGCCACCATGACACCTTCGTGGCTTGCCTTGTGTGCAAGCCAAGGCGCACCGGCCAGATCACCAATCGCGTAGACCCCCTCGACGCCAGTCCGGCAGAAGGGATCGGTGACCACATGGGTCCGATCCACTTTGACGCCCAATGCTTCAAGGCCGAGCCCTTCGGTATTGCCCACAATCCCCACGGCAGAAATGACCGTGTCGTATTCCGACGTTTCGACCTTCCCGCCCTGTTCGATATGTGCGGTGACTTTTCCTTTGCCGCGGTCCAGCTGTTTCACCATCGCCTTTTCGCGAATGGTCATACCCTGCTTTTCGAAAGCCTTCTTTGCAAAGCTGCTGATCTCGGCGTCTTCGACCGGAAGAATACGATCCATGACTTCAACAACCGTGACCTCAGCGCCCAACGTGTTGTAAAAGCTGGCAAACTCAATGCCGATAGCCCCAGAGCCAATCACCAGAAGCTTGTTAGGCATACGCTTTGGCACAAGTGCATGTTTGTAGGTCCAAACCAGATCGCCGTCTGCCTCGAGCCCCGGCAGCTCGCGGGCCCGCGCGCCAGTTGCCAACACAATGTTGGCGGACTCCAGCGCTTCAGTGCCCTTGTCGGTCTTAACGGAAACCTTGCCCTTTGCCGTCACTGTGGCCTCCCCCATAAAGGCGGTGACCTTGTTCTTTTTCAGCAGATGAGTGACCCCGGAATTCAATTGTTTTGCTACGCCGCGGGATCTTTTCACGACAGCGTCCAGGTCAAATCCGATGCCTTCGGCCTTGAGGCCATACTCCGATGCACGGTGCATGAAATGGAAGATCTCAGACGAACGCAGCATGGCCTTGGTCGGAATGCAGCCCCAGTTCAGACAGATACCGCCCATGTGCTCACGTTCGACAATGGCAACCTTGAGACCCAGTTGCGCGCCTCGAATGGCTGCAACATAGCCACCCGGCCCTGCGCCGATCACGATCATATCAAAGCTTTTCGCGCCCATAACGTCCCCCCATTTCCTCAACAGGAGAACGCTAGCCTATCCCCAAGCGGGGGGCAACGCGGCTTTGCCGCAGTGTCAGGCCGCTTCGGTCTGTTCCAATCCGCGCAGCACTTCGCCGTAACCACCCATCTCGAAAAACTGACGTTCATCGTCTCGGTGAATACGCGACAGCGCTTCGTTGCGGGTGGGGAAACGGCCAAAGCGGCGGATCACTTCGCGGTGCGCACGCGCATGCAACAGGTTCGACGGGCTGTCCGAGAGGCGCTCTTTCATCAGACGCACGCAACGATCCTGATCACACAGGTTCTCTGAATGCATGAGCGGCATGTAGAAGAACTGCCGCGCCTCACCGTCAATCTTCAGATCCCAGCCGCGATGCAGCGCCTGTTTGGCCGCAGCCAAGGCAATCCGATCCGCAGCAAAGGCGCGGGCCTGATCGCGGAATATGTTTCGCGAAAACTGATCAAGCAGGATCAGGTAGGCCAGCGTGCCGCTGGGATAGGTCAGCCATAGCGCAAAGCGGCCATCCAGCGCGCCTTCCAGCGTAGGTAAAAACCGTTCGCGGATTTTTGCGTCCAGCGCATTGTCCTGCTTGTACCAGCCCTCTGGGCCAACCTCGTCCAGCCAGAAGGCCAGGATATCTTCGGGCGTTGACATGCCCCTCTCCTTGCGTTTGTCAGACCTCGCGGTCATTGCCTGTGGATAAGTTCTGACACGCGAATGCAGTTTTCCACAATCACGAATTTTGTCATTTCCTGACAAACCGTAAGGGGAATTATGCGGCTTCTTCCTCTTCTGCCGTTTCGATGGCGTATTCCTGCGCCACTTCCATGACCACCGGAGTGGACGATGGCAGGATCGGTGCGTAGGCGCCTGTGTCCTCGATCGAAGGCGCAGAGCGCTGTGTCATCCGGTAGGCCGCATAGAGTGCCATCGTCAGAAGCGAGGCCGCGATTAGGCCGAAAAATCCTGGTGGACCAAAGGTTTGCATCAACCAACCGATCAGAAGCGGACCCGAGATCGCGCCCATACCGTTGATGAACAACAAGCCTGCGGATGCGCTGGCCATATCATCGACTTCCAAAAAGTCGTTGGTATAGGCGATGAGCAGCGAATACAGCGGATTTGACGTCCCACCGATGAGAAACGCGGCGGCCGTCAACACGGGGAAATAGGCACCAAAAAGCAACGATACCAGCGCCGCGGCGCCTCCTAAAACAGCTGCCATCATAATCAACCAACGACGATCCATGCGGTCAGACATCCAGCCCAGCGGGTATTGCATCACCAAAGCCCCTACATAAAAGGCCGCAACAAAGATTGAAATCTGGCCAAGGCTCAGACCAACTTCGGTCGCATAAACCGCCGCCATACCGAACTGGGCCGAAAAGACCCCGCCCAGCAGAAACAGCCCGACGCACCCTAGTGGCGACACCCGATAGAGTTCACGCAGGTTCATAGGTTTGGTGGTGTCAAAGGCCGGGGTTGGCGAGACTGAAAGCAAAATCGGGGCAAAAGCGATCGAAACGAGGATCGAGGGGATCACAAACAACAAAAAGCCGCTTGAATCCGGCACCACCAGCAGGCCTTGCGCAATGATGATCCCGGACATTTGCATGATCATGTAGAGCGACAGGGCCTTGCCCCGAGTTTCATTGGTCGCCGAATTGTTCAGCCAGCTTTCAGCAGTGACGTACACGCCGCAAAAGCAAAAGCCGATCACTGCCCGCCCCAGGCTCCATGCAATGGGATCCTTGAGCGCCGGAAACAAAAGCAAAACGGCCGAAACCAGCGATCCCAAGGCCGCAAAAACGCGGACGTGACCCACACGGCGGATCATGTCAGGCGTCATGCGTGACGCAAACAAAAAGCCAGCGAAATAGGCCGACATCACTACAGACATTTCGAGCGAGGAAAACCCTTCGGCGGGCCCCCGGACACCCAGCAACGTACCTTGCAGGCCATTGCCAACCATCAGCAACAACATGCCCAGCATCAATGCCCAGGAATTTTTCAAAACATCAAACATGGCGGCCTCCGTTGCCCTGCCCCTCGCACTATCGGAATCGCGCTGCAAGCACTTGGTTGGATGCGACCCCCAAATCAGCGGCGTGTCGCATATGGGGCATGGATTACAGCGCTTGGATCACGCCTATGCACAAGAAATGCGCATTGAGCAGACCGGCTGCTAGGGCATCAGCAAAGACGCGTCACCGTAGGAAAAGAACCGGTATTGTTCTTTGATCGCATGGGCATAGATGGCCTTGATGCGTTCCGGGCCCATCAAAGCCGAGACCAACATCATCAATGTGCTTTTGGGCAGATGGAAATTCGTCATCAACGCGTCGGTCACATTGAATTTGAATCCCGGGTAGATGAAAATATCCGTCACGCCTTCATAGGGCGCAATGGCCCCGTCACGCGACGCGGTTTCAATAAGCCGCAGCGCGGTTGTCCCGACCGGAATAATCCGACCACCGCTGGATCGTGTCTCAGCGATTTGAGCGGCCGCCTGTTCGCTGACTTGCCCCCATTCCCCGTGCATCTTGTGGGTGGTCACATCATCCACTTTGACCGGCAAAAAGGTGCCTGCGCCCACGTGCAGAGTGACATGCGTGAACTGCACGCCATGCTCGGAGAGCGCCTTGAGCAACGGCGCATCAAAGTGCAGCGACGCGGTCGGCGCCGCTACCGCCCCCTTGTTGCGCGCCCATACGGTTTGATAATCCTCATGGTCGCGCTGGTCTGCCGGGCGTTTGGCGGCGATGTAGGGCGGCAAAGGCATGGCCCCCGCTTCTGACAAAGCCGCATCGAAATCATCACCTTCAAGGTTGAACTTCAGTGTCGCCTGCCCGTCCGAGCGCCCTTCCAGAGTCGCGCTCAGGTCTGCCGAGAACGTGATGATTTCACCGTCTCTTACCTTTTTCAAAGGTTTCACCAGTGCAGCCCAGCTGCCGTCAGACTGCGGCTCAAGCAAGGTTGCCTCGATCCGGGCTTCGGTCAGCCCGGTGTCGCCCATCCGTTTGCGCAGACCCGATAGCCGCGCCGGGATCACCTTAGTGTCATTGAGGATCAACCGATCACCGGGGCGTAGCCAATCGGTCAGTTGGGTTACACGCGCATCCGTGATCCGGTCGCCCTCGGCAACCAGCAGCCGTGCCGAGGATCGTGGCGATGCCGGGCGCGTCGCAATGAGACCTTCGGGAAGGTCAAAGTCGAAATCGCTCAATTTCATAAGTCTGTCCGGGGTTATTGTGAGACCTGCGGCGGAGGTCTGCGGAAAATGTCACGGAACATGCCCGGGGTGAAGACAGAAAGCGGATTGACCGTGACCTGCGGCTGCGCAATCGGGCCGCGCAGGTTGAAATTGAACCCGATCAGCCCTTCGCCTTTGCGCGAAATCAGGCGGCCAATGCCGTTGAGGATATAGATCGGGGATAGGACACCCTGCATGTCCATCTGGCCCGAGGCCATATCGTAGTAGCCATCCATTGAAATCCCCATTGAAGGCCCAACCGCGCTGGATCGGGTCAGAACCACCCGGTTTGGGGTCAGACGAAACCGCGCGTCTACCTCGGCAAAAAAGATGCCAGGCCCATTCAACTGATCGATCAGGCCGACAATGCTGATGGCATCCAGAAGCGCACCGATCGCCGGTGCGTTGCGCAGGCGGGCGCCTTCGATCGTCAGATCGCCGTCATAGCTGCCGGTGGTGCCGCGTACAGGCGCCAGATCCAGTTTGAATGTCCCGTTCTGGACCGTTTTGATCAGGCCCGCCGCCTTCAGGATGTCGCCGGCGTCCTCGCCGCGCACCCGGAACGCGCTGCGCCCGTTTTGTGGCAAGACCCGGCCCGTAATCGGTGCATCGCCAAGCAGGGCAGAAAAACGCCCTTCCATACCTGCGCCCGCGACGAATTCTCCGGCAAAGCGCCGCAGGTCTATGCTGTCAGTGACCCGCAACCTGTCGAGAGATATGTTCAATGGCACACCCGCCCCGGATGCCGAGCCGTCGCCTGAGCCGGAACCGCCGCCAAAGGCTGCCCGCCGCAAATCAACCGATCCGCCCGACACTTCTACTGCAGGGGCCTGCCCTTTGCCGCGCCCACGCAGGCGGCCTGTGACATCCAGCCAACCGCCTAGCTTGACCGTATCGAGCCGCAACTCTTCAAAGCCGCCGTTCGCGGCCAATGACAACTTGCCTTTGGCATCCAGACCGCCCGCCGACAGAGACAACGCGTCAATTTGAACAGGCTGCGATAAGCTGCCTGCCACGCGGAAACTGCCTTTGGCTGCTTTGGACAACCGCCAGCCCAATTGCGGGATGGAAAGACCAATTCCGGCCAGCCCGCTTTGAACGGCAAATTGCGGGGCGCTGTTTTTCACCAAATCCACGGTCAATTGGCCGCTTCCTGAGCCGGTTAGGAACCCATCAGGCAAATCCACACCAAAGGCAGCCAGCCCCTTTTGGTCGATTTGCAGATCGGCAGTGATTTGACCTGCCTTGCCATTGAACGGCTGCACCCATTGCCCTTTGGCCCGGACGCCCGACAAGGTCACCGGACCGTCTATGACCAATTGGCTGTTGGTCACGGCAAAGGCCAGTTCTTGAGATGTCAAATCGCGACCCGGAACAACTGTGCTGGACACATCACGGGCAGTGCCCTTCAGGTCGAGCGCTATTTCCGACAGTTTCACGCCGCGGCGCAATGGCAGCGCGATGCGCCCCGTAACCTCTGCCACACCGTTTGCGATATCCGGCGTGCGTTTGACCTTGGCCAAAACGCGCCAGGCGTCGTTGTCGATATATGACAGTGCAGCTTTGACGGGCCCGCGTGCCTTGAGCTTCACTTCACCCGGCCCGCCCGGTTTGTTGATCTCGGTCATGACAAATTCGCTGCCAGCCACGTCGATCGTTCCGCCAGTGGCCGGGGTTATCGTGCCTTTTTCCAGCCTGAGCCCAAGACGGTTGTCAAAGATGCTGAGGCGTCCCTTGCCGTTGCGGACCGGTGGCAACTTCTTGTTGTAAAGAACGTGACCGTCATCAAAGGCAAAATCCAGATAGGTTACTGGCTTTTCACCGGGTTCTGCCCGCAGCGAAAAGATGACATCGCTCAGCGTTCCGCCCAGAACATGTTCCGACACCCATTTACGTGGCTTCGGCTTCAGGTCTTCTGGCCAGAACGACATCACCTGTTCCGGGTTGGTTTCGCGCGCGGTGGCATCCAGCGCCAACTGCCATCCATCCGGCCGGGCCACCAATCGGCCCGATGCACGCAAAGGCAAATCAGGATCTGACAGGCTAAGCTGCCCCAGCTTCACTTCGAACGGTCGCAGCAACAGCTTGAAATCCATGTCCGCGCCCTTGAGCGCGAAATCCCGATCAAGCAACGTGCCTTTGGACAAGGCAATCTGCGACAGCCGCACCTGCCCCAGCAGCGCGGTCGGCCATCCTTGATCCAGACCTTCCAGCTTGGCCGTGCCATCCGCTGACACTTGGCCCAGCGGGGATGTAACCGAAATTTCATCAAATCGCAGTTGGCCGAGGTCTGGAACATAGGTGAAATACGCGCGTGCGCTATCAAACGGCACAGGCTTTGTCTGCGCGTTGGGCTGCAAAACCCCGCCAGCGATCTGTAGGGTCGCATTCAAAGGACCCAAACGGCCATCGTCGTCCAGCCGCGACCGCAAAGCGCCCGAGATCGGCGCATCAATTGCCTCGAGCCACGCAAGCGCCGGTGACTGGCTGGCAATGTCTTTGGCGGCCAGATCCCGCAACGACACGCCAAAATCCACCGAGGTGCCACCAATCGGGCTGCTGGCGTTCAACTCGATCGAAGCGACACCAGCTCCCCCGCTCAACAGAGCGAAGTCCCCGAACAAATCCAGCGTGTTGCCGCTTCTTGTGACCTTCAGACGCCCGCCATCAACGGTCCAGCCACGCCGCGCGCGCTGATCTTCGAAACGGATGGTCAAGGCATCGGCATCAACACTTTTCAGCCCGGCAAGACGCGGGTCCGCAAAAGCCTGATCGACGATGGAAATCATGTCCGGAATGCCCGGTGAATTGGAGCCGACCGCAAAAGCATCGCCCAATGCCAAACCCAGTTTGCCACCTGCGTCGCGCGTGACCGTAACGAAAGCCCCAGAGATTTGAGCCGTCTTCAATTCAGGAGAGCGGCGCAGCAGCGACAGTGTGTTAAAGCCAGCCTCAAAATCCGAAAGCGCGGCCACCGGCAGACCCTCTTGGGTATCAAGACGCACATCCCAAAGGATAATGCGCGACAGCGCCAGACTGTCGACCTGCACACTCATGCGTCCGAAGGCGACACGCATGCCCGGCAAATCCTGTGCCAGACGTGCCTCGATCCGCTCACGCAGCCAGACCGGCGCATCGAGCGTCCGGCCCATAATTGCAAAAGCGCCCCCGGCGATGGCCAGACAAAGCGCGGCAAAAACCGCAAGCACGACGAGACCGCCACGCCGTTTTCGGCGTTCGGGCTGCGATTTTTCGATCTTGTCGCCCTCGCTCACTGGAAGCTCAGCCTTTCCGGATTATTGTTGGTCCATGCGCCGCACCTGAGCGCAAACATAGACGATCTGCCACAAGGAAACACGCATGTCTGATGCCGCACTGGTTATGGCCCCCGATTTCACCCTGCCGTCTACGTCAGGTGATGTCTCACTTGCCGATTTGAAAGGATCAAAATTCGTTCTTTTCTTCTACCCGCGCGACGACACGTCCGGATGCACCAAGGAAAACGAAGCCTTCACCGCGCTTCAAGCCGAATTTGCCGCCTCAAACTGCAAGCTATTCGGTGTCTCGAAAGATAGCATTGCCTCTCACGAAAAATTCATGGCCAAAAAAGCCTTGAGCGTCCCGCTCATTTCCGACGAAGGCAGCGATCTGTGCGAAAACTTCGATGTTTGGAAAGAAAAATCCATGTACGGCAAGAAGTTCATGGGCATTGAACGCTCGACCTTCTTGATCGACGAAGAGGGACGGATCGTTCAGGAATGGCGCAAAGTCAAAGTACCGGGCCACGCCGAGGCTGTACTGGACGCCGTGCGCGCTCTTTAAGTTCCAACAAACGCACCGAAGGCTTTGAAAGACTTCGGTGCAACCGCTAAAGGTTCGGCCATGATGACTTTGTGCGAAATGGCTGTCGATGTCCTGACCACCGCTGATGGCCGGGAAAAAACTGCGAAATCACGTCGCTATGCGAAACAATGGTTCGAAGCCCGCAAGGCTGACACACCATTGCAGATCGGCCTTGCCGACGCACCGCTCAGGCCAAGCCGGCCCGAGCGACCGGAACTTCTGGATCCGCGAGACGTGCCAAAACGCAAACCCGGCAGTGAACAGGGGCGGATCGCGCTGCTGCACGCCGTCGCGCATATCGAACTCAACGCGGTTGATCTGCACTGGGACATCATTCCACGCTTTGCGCATGTCAAAATGCCGATGGGTTTTTACGACGACTGGGTCAAGGCCGCCGATGAAGAATCCAAGCATTTCAACCTGATGTGCGATTGTCTTGAAGAACTGGGCAGCCATTATGGTGCGCTGCCAGCCCATGCCGGAATGTGGCGTGCCGCCGAGGATACGATCGAAGATTTCATGGGCCGCCTGGCTGTGGTTCCCATGGTTCTGGAAGCCCGAGGTCTCGACGTAACCCCCGGAATGATAAAGATTTTCAAGAATGCCAAGGCCACCAGCGCAGTCGAAGCGCTTGAAACCATCTACGCAGAGGAAGTCGGTCATGTGGCCTATGGATCCAAGTGGTTCCATTTTCTATGCGGGCGCCATGAGCAAGACCCCAAAGAGGCCTTTCACACGCTCGTGCGCACCTATTTTCACGGTGCATTGAAGCCCCCGTTCAACGAAGAAAAGCGCGCCGAAGCGGGTTTGCCGCCTGATTTCTATTGGCCATTGACCGAGACCGCTGCTGGATGAACGGCAGATTCCAACCTGTTGAATAGGCGAAATTTTGCCATTTCGGCAACGCTGCACCGCGGAAGGCGAATCATGCGGTCAAAAAACTTGCGAAATCGTGAATGGGTGGCTAATCCGGTGTTCGGGCATCAGTTGGGGAACTGAGGTCTCGTTTGGGATGGGTCAAAAGGACGGTCGCGTGAGAACACGTCTTGCAATAAAAACACATGCGCTCATCGAGCGCTTTTTTCCAGAGCGCCGTCTTTTCCTGCGTTCGGACAACGACACACGTTTCATTCGTCTAAAGCCGGAAACCC
>JAHDIS010000021.1:22071-45483 GCA_020630695.1 Paracoccaceae bacterium
CCAAGCGCTTGCCTTTGCGGGCGGTACACTGGTTGTGGGCTGGACGATCATCGCGACAGCGATCCTGTTGATGGACAGCATTGGTGCGGGCAGCTACCGCGAACAGGCGAAACGCGAACAAATCACCTATCAGCAACGCCTGAACGAGCTATCCGGCGAACGCGACCGCCGCACAGCCGAAGCATTGGCCGCGCAAGAACGCTTTAACGCCGCTCTGGGCCAGATCTCGTTGATGCAGTCCGAATTGCTGGAATCCGAGACCCGCCGCCGCGAGCTGGAAACAGGGATCGACGTGATCCAGGTGACCCTGCGTGACACCATGAAAGAACGCGAGGCGATCACCGATCGTCTGGCCGCTCTGGAAACCCAGATCGAAGACGGCGGCACCGCACTGGCCTCTGGTGGCGATGCGGACGGCACGCTCGACATGCTGTCGACCGCTTTGGCGCGAACCGCCGAAGAGCGCGACAAGGTCGTGGCCGACGCGCAGGCCGCGCTGGTTCGGGCCGCAGAAATGCAGGCCGAAATCGAGCTGATGGAAGACAAGAACGACAAGATCTTCCGCCAACTCGAAGAAGCAATGACCGTTTCGGTCAAGCCGCTCGACAAAATGTTCGAAAAGGCCGGAATGGATCCCGACCGCATTCTTGGGCAGGTCCGCAAAGGCTATTCGGGCCAAGGCGGACCGCTGACGCCCCTGTCCTTCTCGACCCGCGGCGAAGAAATTTCGGAAGATACCCGCCGCGCGAACAATATCCTGAGCCAGATGGACCGGCTGAACCTGTATCGAATCGCGGCTCAGAAGGCGCCATTTGCGAGCCCACTGCGCGATCCTTTCCGGTTCACTTCCGGTTTCGGCTATCGCTGGGGCCGCTTGCACGCTGGTACGGATTTTGCCGCGCCACACGGCACACCTATCTATTCCACCGCCGATGGCGTCGTCATTCATGCCGGTTGGTCGTCCGGTTATGGCCGTCTGGTCAAAATCCAGCATGAGTTCGGAATCGAGACCCGTTACGCCCACATGTCCAAAATTCGCGTTAAGGTTGGACAAAGGGTATCGCGCGGACAGCGCGTAGGTGATATGGGGAACACAGGACGGTCCACTGGCACCCACCTGCACTACGAAGTCCGTGTCGGCGGCAAACCCGTCAACCCCATGATCTATATCAAGGCTGCGAACGATGTTTTCTAAAAGCAAAATAAATGAACCGGGTGCAAACAAACCCGAAGATACCGCTGCTAAACCCGCAGCGCCCGAGGCCCCGCGCCCGAACACAGATTTCAAACCCTCCGCGCCCAAGGCCAAGCCGCCGGCGTCTGTTTTGTCCAATGATCTGCACATCACGGGCAACATCAAGACAACCGGCGACATTCAGGTCGAAGGCACCGTTGAGGGCGACATTCGTGCCCACCTGCTGACAATTGGTGAGTCTGCGACCATCAAAGGCGAAGTCATCGCTGACGATGTTGTTGTAAACGGCCGCGTGGTTGGCCGGGTGCGTGGCCTGAAGGTCCGCCTGACAGCGACAGCACGCGTCGAAGGCGACATCATCCATAAGACAATCGCGATTGAATCCGGCGCCCATTTCGAAGGGTCGGTTCAGCGTCAGGATGATCCGCTCACCGGCGGCAAGGGCGCAGCCAAGCCACAAGCGGCACCTGCTGCAGAATAAGCTGCTTTGCACAGCACGCATTGAAAAGGCGCCCCCGGGGCGCCTTTTTCTGTTCTGGCCTCACAGCAGAAAGTCGCTTTCGCTGAGTGTCAGAGTTCCCGTCAGTTCGATCTCGAAATCTGCGATCGCATCGCCGTCGACGTCCGCTTGCACAATGGTATTGCCACCCTCAGTGCGATAGCCCAATTCTCCCGCTGTCCCGCTCAAGGCATCATCACCAATCCAATCAAAATCCTGACGGAAGCCTTGGGTGATATCAGCGTCAATCCGACTGATCTCGATCCGGTCTTCTCCGGGGGTGAAATCGGTGATGGTATCGCGCCCTTCCGGGGTGGATTCAGACAGGCTGAAAAAGATGAACCGGTCACGTGCGCTGTCATCGCCGCCGGTCAGAACATCCGCGCCTAGATTACCATAAAGCGCGTCAGCCCCGGCGCCTCCGTCCAGCGTGTCATTGCCCGAACGGCCATAGAGCCTGTCGCTAAATCCGCCACCAGCCAGCAGGTTCGCACCGCCATCGCCGCGCAGATTGTCGGCAAATCGCCCACCAATCACGTGCTCAATGCTGACAAATTCATCACCCGCCCCGGCCCCATCCACAAAGAAACGTGCGAATGCGGCGGCGCTTTGATCAATTTGCAGGTCCGCAAGCACGCGACCAGAGGCTTCTGTATAGTCGACTGTATCGTCGCTTATACCCCCCTCGAAACGCTGTGCGCCAGGCAGATTGGGCAGTATTCCACCATTCTCCGTTCCATAAAGGACGGATTCAAATATCCTGAGCAAAACATCAGTTTGCGACGTATCACTGTCAAATCCCTGATAGACAAAAACCACTCTGCCGTCTTCACCAACAGTAGGCCGAACATACAAATACTCATTCGCATCAGTGAGTTCACCGGTACTAATAGGCGCTGCAAAGACCAATTCCCCGTCAGCATCTGTTCGGAAAAAAACCACCTGCGCGATATCAGATGTCTCGGACTGCAAACTGAAAGCAACAATCACACCACCATCGGGTGTTGCCTGCACTGTCGGAAACCGAACGAAACCAGACGTATCGCCTACTGCTACAAAAGATCCTTCCCAATCAGCCAGCGTCCCGTCCGGCAAAAAGCGCCTTAGGAACAAACCAGGACCGAAGTCATCCGTTCGATCATCAAAGAATCCGGTTATGACAAAGTCACCGGAACTGAGAGTGGTAACACGAGGGCGGTAAGCACTGTATGTCGAAGGGTCATCTGAATACTCTGGAAAATCAATGTTTTGGCTTGGTCCAATTGGAACGGCATCGGCATCAAAAATACGAAAATTTGCCGAAGGTTGTTCAGCAATAGAGTCATAAACGGACCAAGCAACCACAAACCCGCCATCAGCCAATGCTGTTATTGAAACAGCAAACTCACTCCGCGAGCTATCTGAGGGAATAGTAAATTCATCGCCCAACGGTGTGCCATCGGCAGAAAAGTGTCGTCCTGATACCCCTGCTCCAGATCCATCAACTCCCGAATTCTCCCAAACGACAACAAAGGTTCCATCTGCCAAGAAGGCCACTTCCGGATGACTTGGCCCACCTGTGTCGTTCTGGTTTACGCGTATTTCCGAGGTTAAGGGCGTACCGTCAGCGGCAAATACCCTTACAAAGGTATCGTTGGTGTCTAAAGAACCGCCGCCTTGGCTCCAAACGATAGCAAACCTGTCATCATCAGAGTCGACATCGGAAAAAGTCTGATAGTTTTCGCTGGTCTCATTGGCGACCTGTGGGTCCGAAAAGGTATTCGATTCTTCGTTGCCAAATCCAAAATTCACTTCTCCCAAAACCGGCTGGGCTAAATTCTGGTTCCATACAACGACAATTCCATCGCCCAATGGGGCGATTTCAGGTTGGAAAGAAGGGTTGGCGCCTGGTTGAGTGAGCAGTATCGGAGAACCAAGGGGTAACACTAAAAAAAGCACCTATTTTTCAGAAGTCGATAACATCGCTAATGCTAGCTATTTCTTATAGGTGATTCAAAAAACCCTTAGCAACCCTTGCGGTATTACGCCTCCAACTCCGCATCCCAATAAAGAAAATCCATCCAGCTTTCATGCAGATGGTTCGGCGGGAACTTTCTGCCGATGTTCAGAAGCTCTTGTGACCCGGGGCGGCGGGGCGGTTTGCGCAGGGCAAGACCGGATTGGCGCAGGCTCTTGGATCCTTTGCGCAGGTTGCACGGCGCGCAGGCAGCGACGACATTTTCCCAACTGGTGATGCCCCCTGCAGCGCGCGGAACAACATGGTCAAAGGTCAAATCCCCCTTTGCACCGCAGTACTGACAACAAAATTCATCCCTCAAAAACAAATTAAAGCGCGTGAAGGCCACGCGCTTTTGAGGTTTCACATAGTCTTTCAGGACAACAACACTGGGTAT
Source organism: Paracoccaceae bacterium (assembly GCA_020630695.1). GTDB lineage: Bacteria > Pseudomonadota > Alphaproteobacteria > Rhodobacterales > Rhodobacteraceae > Thalassococcus_A > Thalassococcus_A lentus. The sequence continues at coordinate 26,159 of JAHDIS010000021.1, forward strand.
TCGCAGCGTCATGGATGGGCTGCGCACCACCTCGTCGTATTCGGCTATGATATCGACCCTGTCCAAAAACGCCGCCTTGACCGCATCCTGCCACGGCCAAAGGCTTAGCGGGTAGTAGGAAAGCGGTCTGTAGTCCGCGTTCAAGACCAAGGCGGGGTGCTGCTTCAACGCTCCGGGGGCCTTGGTAAAATTCGTTCTGAAATCGCCATCCATGCGGGGACTCGTCCTTCGCCCTGTCTGCCAGTTACCGACACCAAGGCGGGGAACCCCGCCCCAGCTTTGCGACCACTATATCTCGGGGATCAGACCTGACAACCCCCGCTAGATGATGTGTTCACAGGTGCGCATCCGGCTGTGTTCGAGCGCTCAAAAGACAGGCAGGCAGAGCATTACGCCAAGCCCACGCTTTCGCCTAGGCGGCGCATTCCCGGTGATCCGGTCTCAGATGAAGTTGATGTAGAAATCCCGCAACGCGCTGCCTTCCAGCCCACGGGTTTTTTCCACCTCGTTTTCTTTCATGTGGATGTGATTGGCCACGAGTTCGTCGCCTACAGCGCTCGTCAATGCTGTGTCCGCCTTCAGGTCTGCTATCGCTTCAGCCAGATCAGCACCAACGCCTGTCTCTGCGTCGGTGTGCTCAAAACCGTCACCGGTTTCCATCGGCGGCAAATCATGGCCGTTCAGCACGCCCAGCCTTGCTGCCTGCAGAACCGCCGCGGTGGCCGTGTATGGATTTGCACTGGCGTCCGCCATCCGGTGCTCGAGGCGGGCTTTGTCGCCCGCACAGCTGGTCCGGATTGTCACGTTGCGGTGGTCGCCACCCCAGTTTTGCCAGTACCCGGCCAACGAGGCGGGTTGCAGACGTTCATAAGAATTGACGCTTGGTGCAATGAGCCCAGCCAACCCCTTGTGGTGATGCAACAATCCCGCAACGCAGCCTTTTGCCAAATCGCTCAGGCCATCTTGGGCGGCGTTGGTAATGGCATTGCGCCCTTCCGCATCGGTAAATGAGAAATTGATATGCATACCCGACCCACCTGCATCGGCAATTGGCTTGGGCAGGAAGCTAAGCAAGATGCCGTGCTCAAACGCGATTTCCCGCGCCATGAGGCGGAACAGAACGATGTCATCAATCGCTTTGACGGCATCGTCAAAGGTCAGCGTGTATTCGAATTGCGGCGTGTCGTATTCGCTGGTGATCAGGTCGAGGTTGAATCCCATCTGGTCGGCCATTTCCCAAATGCGATCATTGAACCCGAGCGGGTCTGCAAAGGGGCCCGTGCCATAAACGATAGCGCCGGGGGTGTGATAGGGGCGAAGCGTGCCATCCTCGCCGATCTGCAGGGCGAATGCCTCTAGCTCGATGCCCACTTTGGGCGTGAGACCCATGCTCGTCCAATCCGCAACCGCCCTTTTCAAAGCGCCGCGCGGGCAAAGGCTCAGTGGCTCACCATCGCCACCATAGAGATCACCCAGCACGATCTTGCCGCCGTCTTCCCAGCTGTCCCGCACATCTTCCCCGCGCCAACGCAGCTCCATGTCCGGGCAGCCTTCGCGCACCTTGGCGCCGGGCGCGTCCAGCAACAAATCGCGGTCGTAGTGAACGGCAAAGGTCGCAACGGCAAACCGTGTGCTGGCATCTCCGAATTTGCTGGGCGGCAGGTACTTGCCTCGCATCATGCTGAGGCCGTCACAGAAAAGGGCGCGGAGTCTGTTTGGCATGGTGTGTCCTTAAAGCTGAACCGTGACCGGAAGGTGTTTGATCCCGCCCACGAAGTTGGAGCGCAGGAACTGCACGTCACCGGCAGGTTCTATGGATTTTAGCCGCCGGGCAAGTTCTTGCATCAGGATGCGAATTTCGAGCCGGGCAAGATGCATGCCCAGACAGACGTGCGGGCCGTTCTGCCCGAAAGACAAATGGTTATTCTGTGTCCGCTTCAGATTGATCCGAAACGGATCCTCGATCGCGTCAGGATCGCGGTTAGCCGAGCACCACCAATACACAACCTTGTCGCCAGCCCGGATCGTCTTGTCGTGGACCACCGTATCTTGCGTGCAGGTGCGCCTGAAATAGGTCGCGGGCGTGGCCCAGCGGATGATTTCGTCGGCAGCCGTATCCCAGACATCTTCGGTTTGCATCTGCCGCAAAAGCTCGGGCTTTTGACTGATCGCATGAATGCCCGCCGCGATCGAATACCGCGTCGTGTCGTTTCCGGCGGCCACGAGAAGACAAAAGAAGTTGCGAAACTCGGCTTCGGAGATGACCGATCCATCTTTGGCCGGCTTCAGGATCATGTGCAGGATACCATTGGTATCGCCGGCCTTGGCTTTTTGCTCCATCAGTTCTTTGGCATAGCCATAGAGTTCGGCCCCGGCGGGCGAATTGAACGGCATCAGGCGGTATTCGTCGGTCTTTAGCTGATCAACAACATGATCGGTGAAATCCGGGTCCGAATTGGCCATCAGGGCATCGCCCTTTTCGACCAACCAATCGAGATCGCTTTCGGGCAGCCCCATGATCCGGCCCAACATACGCATGGGCAATTCGCGGGCGATTTCGCGCGTTGCATTGAAAGTGCCTTGCGCCAGTGCCTTGTCGAGGATCGGACCACACAGATCGACAATGTCCTTTGAGAAACTGGCGACTGAGGTTTTGGCAAATGCCTTGAAGACCTTCATGCGGGTCATCAGGTGTTCCGGTGCATCGGTCTCCTGAAAGGTGCGCCGGGCGAGGTATTCCTCACGCGTTTGATCTTCGATGCGGATGCCTTGAGCTGACGAAAAAACCTTGGCGTTTCCGTTCATCTGGGAAATGTCCGCGTTGCGGGTAATGGACCAGAACGGCTCGCCCCCATCCCACTCGGTCCAGTGGACCGGGTCTTCGCGTCGAAGACGGGCGAATGTATTGTGCGGAACGCCATTCGAATAGGTGTCGTGGCTGACAATATCAGCATGTCCGTCATCATCTGGCGCCCACATCGACATCGAATGCCATTCCTTTGCTTGCCGCTGGCATTTAATGTATATTATGCAAACCTATAAATATGCACATGTCAAACGGAACCTGTCATGCACCTGGCAATACTGGTCACAAACACGGATCTCTCAGACTTTGCCCGCCGCCATCCGCTGGATGGTGAGAAGTTCACCAAAATGGTGCAGACGGTTCGGCCCGATTGGGAATGCTCGGTCTTTCTGGTGCATCAGAACGAATTCCCGGCGACCCTCGAAGGTTTTGACGGCCTCATCATCACCGGCAGCCCAGCTTCGGTCCATGATCCCGAACCTTGGGTCGCGCGGCTGCTGGATGTGATCAGAACAACCGACCTGCCGATCTACGGGGCGTGCTATGGACATCAGGCCATCGCGCTGGCTCTGGGCGGCAAAGTGGAGGCCAATCCACACGGATGGAGCTTTGGGCTGGAACACTGCCGGATCACCGATCCGCAACCGTGGATGTCTAAATTGGGCGAACAGTACCGCCAGTTCGCCGCCCACAAAGAACAGGTCACCGCCCTGCCCCCAAAGGCCCGGATCATCGCAAAAGCCGATGGCGTGCCCTGCGCCGGGTTTGCCATAGACAACCGCATTTACACCTCGCAGAACCACCCGGAAATGACGGCGGATTTCTTCAAAGCTCTGGTAGATGAATTCAAGGACGCGCTGGGGCCTGAGGTTGCTGCCAAAGCCAAATCATCAATGAAGCGGACAGATGACAATCTGGCCTATGCCCACAGCATCGCCGCTTTCTTTGAACAGGCGGTCAATTAGCAGCGGCCAGCAAATCCATTACCGTATCGAGGCCATATTCAAAATGCTTCTTCATCGCGCCGCGCGCGGCCAGCGCATCCTTTGATTTGATATAGGCGCTGATCGTCTTGTGTTCGCTGACCGACGCCGCTGTGGCCCCTTTGAATGCATAGCGGTTTCGGTAATAGGCCATCAGTTTTCTGGCCGTCAGTTTGATCATCTCGCTCAGATAGGGGTTGGCCGCCGCATCAATGATGATTTCGTGAAATTGCAGGTTAAGCTGATAGTATTCGCGATGCGCAGCATCCCCATGCGCCGCAAGATGGCGTTCCGATGCCGCGATATTTTCATCCAGACGGGCTGCCGTTTCGTCGGTGGCACGCCGCGCGGCCAGCTCTGCGGCCTGCGCTTCCAGTGTCGCGTGAAGCTCAAGGATCTGCAGGAACTCGTTGGTGTCCGGTTTGAACAGCTTGGCGCCCCGGCGTCCGCCACGCAGGATCAGACCGTCAGACTCCAGCCGAATAAACGCTTCGCGCACCGGTGTTCGGGAAACGCCCAGTTCTTCTGCGATACCCGTTTCATCGAGCACCTGCCCCGGAAGATAGGTACCCTGATCAATCCGCTGTATTATCGTTTCAATAACGTAGGTTGTCTGATTGGCCATGCGCGCAGTCTGCTACAGCTGTCCGGGCATGTCATCCGATAATCAGACCGCCGGGTGACGGCAGGCAAGCGCCGGAATGGAACCGGCCTCGGCAACTAGCAAAGCGCTTGCAGCACCCGGTCCATCATGGCGTCACAGGCAGAAAGCTCGGTCTTGCGCAAACCTTCGTCCGGCTTGTGCCCATCCGTAGACATATCCCCCGGCCCAACAACCACGGTGTCCAGACCAAGTTCGGCGAAAAAACCGGCCTCAGTTCCAAACGGAACCTTGGTGGTTTTTACGCTGCCAGCCAGCGCCTGAGCAAAACAAACTGCATCTCCCGCAGCGTCCGTTTCAAGACCGGGATAGGCCGTGATCTGTTCGACCGTCAGCGGCGGAACATCGGGATAACCGATACTGACCTGATCGGCGATGGCCTGAATTTCGGTTTTGATGTCCTGCAACGGTGTTTCAGCAAGATGACGGGCTTCCATGGCCAGCGTCACCTGATCCGGCACGATATTCAACGCCCGCCCGCCACGGATCTGCCCGACGTGCAGCGTGGTGTACGGAATGCTGTAGGCATCATCCTTTGCTGCGCACGCCACGCGGTCCTGCAGTGCGCGGATGCGCTGAACAAAATCTGCGGCGACGTGGATTGCATTCACAAACGCGGGTGCAAGTGCACTGTGCCCAGCCTGTCCGTGAAAGGTGACGTGGAAGGCCGCCTTGCCCTTGTGGCCTGTTGCGACCTGCATGGAAGTCGGCTCACCCACGACCACCAGACGTGGCTGCCCGAGCAGCGGCACCAATGCGGGCAGCATGTGCTGAATGCCAACGCAGCCCACCTCTTCGTCATAGGACAGCACGAGGCTCAGCGGCGCTTTGAGGGGCTGGTTGCCTGCTCGTTCGGCCAAGGCCAGAGCCGAGGCGACAAACCCTTTCATATCCGTGGTGCCACGCCCAAAGACATGTGTGTCAGTGCCTGTCAGAGTGAACGGATCGCGGGTCCAGTGCTGCCCGTCCGTAGGCACCACGTCCGTGTGTCCCGACAGGCAAATCCCCCCCGGTCCCTCTGGCCCAATGCGGGCATGCAGCCCGGCCTTGCTGCCATCCGCAGACGGAATAGGTGTCACCGCAAATCCGGCGTCGCGCAACAAGCCATGCGCCCAGTCGATCAGATCCAGATTGCTGGTGTGACTGACCGTTGGAAAGGCAATCAGCCGGTCCAGCAGTTCCAAAGTGCGCGACATGTCTATTCCCTGCTCAGGCTGCGCAGAACGGACAACACTTCATCTGCGCTGGTGTCTGCGTTCACAATACACAAGCGAAACACCTTTTCACCCCGCCAGACTGTCGGCAGACAAAGCAACGCACCGGAGCGGCGATGGATTTCAGCCCATTCGTCCATCTCGGCATCGCTTAGTTCGGTCGGGCGAAACAGGATCACCGAAAGCTGCGGACCGAGAATTCGCTCGACCTTGGGCATAGCATCCAGCCCGTCCGCAATGGCGCGCGCGGTGGCGACTGTCTGGGCAATCGCTTTGCCATAAGCGCGGGTGCCATGGGTCGCCAGCGCATACCAAAGCGGCAACCCCCGCGCCCGTCTGGTCAGATGCAGCGCATAGTCGGACGGGTTCCAATGGGTCTTGTCCACCACGTCGAGATAGGGCCCGCTTTGCCCATGCGCATTCGCGCCATCCGCAGCGTTACGATAAACCAACGCGCAACTGTCATAGGGTGCAAACAGCCATTTGTGGGGATCGACAATAAAGCTGTGCGCCCGGTCGATCCCATGGAAAACAGGACGTGTGCCGGGATCGGCCAGTGCGGCCAACCCATAGGCACCGTCCAGATGAAGCCAAAGCGCATGATCCTCAGCCAGATCGGCCAATCCCGCGATATCGTCAACCGCGCCAGAGTTGGTCGCGCCAGCGTTCGCGACAATGGCAAAGACACGCGGCTCATAGGCTTGCCGTGCCGCCTCGGCGCTCATCCGGCCGGCGGTATCGGATGGAACTTCGATCAGATCAACGTCCATCACCCGAGCAACCGCAGCAATAGAGCTATGGGCTTCTTTTGAGCATAGAATGGCGGGGCGCCCCTGACGTGGGGCGCGCTGATCCTTCCAACTGCGCGCGGCATGCAGCGCACTGAGGTTGCCCAGCGTTCCGCCGGCGACAAAGACGCCGCCAGCCTGATCGCCCCATCCTGCCAGATCGGCCAGCCATCGCAGCGCCTGATTTTCTGCATGGATGGCCCCGGCCCCACCATCCCAGTTGCCCGCAAAAATCCCGGTGGCCCCCAACGCCGCATCAAAACTGAGTGCGGCTGGATTGGGGGCCGATGCAACAAAGCTAAGCGAAGTTGGATGCCCAAATGGCCGTGTCGATGGCACGATGGTTTCGGTGAACAACGTAAAGGCCGCATCCGCGCCCATACCCTCTTCGGTGATGGAACCGCCCAGAACAGGTTCGAGTTCCGCGTGGCTTTGCGCGCCGTGTGTCGGGTCAGGACCGTTAAGAATGCGATCCTGAGTCCAGCTCAGTATGCGGTCTACTTCGCTTTCGGGAAATGAAAATACCGCCATCAATCAATCGCCAGTTCCGCGATTTCGCGGCGGAACGGCAAGGCATCACCAATATCGGCTGTGTCGAGTTCGCGGGCATAGCGATGCCCGGCATAGGTGGCCCAGGCGATCGGCCCGGGGGCATTGGCATCCCCAATCAGCTTGACCGACTTAATACCGGCATCAGCCCATTCCGCTTCGCGTGATTTCAGGTCGTTGAAAACCGCGTTGTTTTCGAGCTTTGCACTGACCAACAACACGGCATCGCACGCGATCTCGCGCAGCTGTTCGGTGAACATGCAGTTTGTCACGGCGTGATCCGCGGCGATCGCGGTCACCCCACGGTTCAATTCGATCACAACACCCATTTGTGCCAAGCGACGATGGATTTCGTGCTGCTCCAAGGTGTTGAGCGTCCACTCGCTGACATAGGCCGCGGGCGTTACAAGCGTCACGCGGCATCCTTTCTGGATCAGCAACTCTGCCATGACGCCGCCCATGTAATAGTGATCGTCATCATAAATCACGACATGGCCCGAGGGCGCAGCGCCATCCATCAGGTCATCGGGTGTAAAGATCGGCATCGCTTCGCTGGTTGGAAACGGGACCACGTGTTGGCGGGCGACACCATCGCGCCGCCACTTTGCGCCCGTTGCAATACAGACGTTTTCAAACCCGAATTCCAGAATACTGGACGCATCCAGTTCACTGTCGAAATAAGTCTCAACATTGGCTTTCTGGCTGAGTTGGTATTCGCGGTAGTCTGCAACCCTGCCCCAAGCACTCAGCCCCGGAAGCTGGCGTTCACGGGCAACCCGTCCTCCCAATTGCCGCGTTGCTTCGGCCAGCGCAACATCATAGCCGCGTTCCGCCAAGGCCCGGGCCGCTTCGAGACCGGCCGGACCAGAGCCGACAACCAGTACGTTCGAGCTGTCGCCTTTGGTATTCATGCGCTCCGGGTGCCAGCCCTTGCGCCATTCCTCCATAAATGTCGGGTTTTGCGTGCACCGACTGATCGACATGGTCATGTCACCGGTGATGCAGATGTTGCATCCGATACATTCGCGAATGTCCTCGACCCGCCCTTCTTCTATCTTCTTGGGCAGGAAGGGATCCGCAATCGACGGGCGGGCACAGCCAATGAAATCCAGTGTCCCCGTTTTAACCATCTTGGCCATAACATCCGGGCTGGTGAAACGGCCCACCCCGACAATCGGTTTGTCGGTCAGTTCGTGAATGCCTTTGACCAGCGCATGCTGCGCGGCTTCTTCTTTGAACCGTGACGGACCTGAGCAGTCTTCCCAAGTGCCCTGAGCAAGATCCCACAAGTCAGGAAGATTGCGATTCATCTCGACGAATTCGCGCACTTCGGCATTGGAAAAGCCCAGCTCACCGATGGTTTCGTCCAAAGACACGCGCAGGGTAAGCCCCATGGTGTCACCCACTGCATCCCGAATGTCTGCGACCACTTCGTTCACGAAACGTGCGCGATTTTCGAGGCTCCCACCGTATTCATCGGTCCTGTGATTTGTTGCGCGGCTCAGGAAGTGTTGAAAGATCCCGAAACCATGGGCTCCGTAGAGACAAATCAGATCAAATCCCGCATTCTTTGAACGCTTGGCTGCATTTACGAACCAGCGCCGCAAATCGCGGATATCGGTCTTGTCCAAAGCCCGTGCCTGAACCGGATCATTGGTAAAGGTGCGAATGGGCTGGGCCGACACCGCCAGCGGCACTTCCTTGGTGTATAGGTTCGGCCCGTTCACCCCCGAATAGGCCAGCTGAATGCCCGCCAAAGCACCGTATTCCTTCATTTTTTCCGACATCTTGCGCAGCATCGGGATGTCTTTGTCTTCCCACAGACGCAGTTCGATAAAGGGGGCAATCTCGGACGAATGATGCATCTCGCATTGTTCGGTGAAAATGACCCCCCATCCGCCTTCGGCCTTGGTCCCGCGCATCGCAGCCGCCGCAGACGGATCGCGATAGCCGCCGCCATTGCAATGGGGGACCTGATAGAAACGGTTCTTGGCCGTCACAGGCCCGATCTGCATCGGCTCGAAAAGAATGTCGTAGCGGGGATCACGCACGGGAAACTACTCCTTCAAGGGATGGGCTCTGGCCTAGTGGTGACAGATTTGGGGATTAGGCTAAAGTCATGGATACGGAAGCGTGAGTTAGGAAGGGCTTAACCTTCGCTGACAAGGGACAGCCCCGGGTAGCCCCAGCCGGCGATCGTCTGTGAGGCATGATCGACGAAGGCATCAACCGACAGAATATTTCGAGCACCGTCCGGCAGAATGAAACCCAGATTCAGCGGACGCAGCCCGCCTTCGAGCGGGATGAACCGAAGCGCCCGCCCGTCCGGCGACAAATCCGAATGTGGGCGGATGTTGGCCACTGAGAATCCAAATCCATTGGCGACCAAAGACCGCATTACGGCCATATCCCGCGTCCGTTCCGCAATGGTCGGCGTGACCCCCGCCTGTTCAAAGGCGCTCATAAAGTAGTTTCGGCTGATCGGCAGATCCAGCAGCACCATGGGATATTCTACCAGAGCCTTGGCCGACACGGTTTTGCGGCTGGCCAGTGGATGATCAGCAGAGACCACGGCATAGAGCGGCAGTGATCTGAGCGGGACAAAATCAAGATCGGGCGGAACTTCCAGATCATAGGTCAGTGCGACATCGATCTCTGCGCGCCTCAACTTCTCGATCAGGGTTTGCTGATCGCATTCGATCTGTGTCACCTGCACGTCGACATATTTGTTTTGAAACCCGCGCCGAATGGCCGGAAGCAAAACCTGCGCGAAGGTCAGCAGACATCCGACGTTGAGCGGGCCCTGCACCTTCCCGGAAATGGCAAGCGCGAGACCATTCAGACTGTCGGCCTCAGCCAGAACCTTGCGGGCCTGCTCCATGAATTGTCGTCCCGCCTGTGTCAGGCTCAGACCATGGGCGTGCTTGCGCACGAACAGCGGCAGGCCAAACTCTTCTTCCAGTTGGGAAATCGCAGCGGAAATTGAGGGCGAAGATACGTTCACCATTGCGCTGGCCTGCGCAATCGATCCTTGTTCGCCAACGGTGACGAAGTATTCGAGCTGTCGAAGAGTGAAACGCAATGCCATGGGAAGACTATGGCTAGGTCCCGTATTTGATCCAAGTCGTTTTTAGCGCGGTGTATTTGTCAAAGCTGTGCAGCGACAGATCCCGCCCGAAACCCGATTGTTTCATCCCGCCAAATGGCGTCATAGCGCTGAGCGCATCAACAGTGTTCACCGAAACGGTTCCTGCCATCAACCGATCGGACACCCGTAAGGCGCGCCCAAGGTTGTCTGTCCAGACAGATGCCGCAAGGCCATAGATGCTGTCATTGGCCATGCGTATGGCATCGTCCTCGCTGTCAAAAGGAATGACCGACAGCACGGGTCCGAATATTTCATCCCGCGCCAGTGGGTCTTCATGCGCCACGTCATCAAAAATTGTCGGCTGCACAAAGCAGCCTTTGCCGTCAACCTGCACCTGTTCGCCGCCTGTCGCCAATCTGGCCGTTTGCTTTCCGGCCTCGATAAAGCGCATGACACCTTCGGTCTGGGTGCGGTCCACCATAGCCCCCATTTTCGACGCCGGATCCAAAGGATCGCCCGGCTGCATGCCCTGCGCTCGCTCAATGAGCTTGTCGACAAAGGCGTCCTTGATCGAACGTTCAACATAGAGCCGCGAATTGGCCGAGCAGACTTCGCCTTGGTTAAAGAAGATGCCAAATGCCGCCATATCCGCAGCCGCATCCAGATTTTCGCAATCTGCAAACACAAGATTGGGGCTCTTGCCACCGGTTTCCGGCCAGACCTGTTTCATGTTCGACTGGCCGGAGTATTCCATGAATTTCTTGCCGATCGCCGTCGAGCCGGTAAAGGCGAGGCAATCCACATCATTGTGCATTCCCAACGCCTGACCCGCTGTGTGGCCATAGCCGGGCACGACATTGAACACACCATCAGGCACCCCCGCTTCGATGGCCAGTTCCGCAAGACGCAGGGCCGAAAGCGGCGATTGCTCGGCAGGTTTCAGCACCACAGAATTGCCCGCGGCCAGGGCTGCCGCGGCTTTCCACGTCGCCATATCCAGCGGGAAGTTCCACGGGGTCACAGCCCCGACAACACCCAGAGGCACCCGAGACACCAACGCAAGATCACCGGGCCCGGTCGGCGCCACTTCGTCATAGACCTTGTCGATGGCTTCCGCATACCACTGGAAGAAATGGGCCGAACCGGGCGCGTCAATTGTCGCTGCATCGGTCACAAGTTTTCCCATATCCAGACTGTCGAGCAGCGCAAATTCTTCGAGATTCTCACGAATGAGATCGGCCAGCTTCAACAAGACTGCTTTGCGGTGACCGGGGTCGACCCGCGACCAGACACCGGCCTCAAACGCAGACCGGGCCGCAGTCACAGCCCGGTCCACATCGGCTGCATCACAAGAGGCGACATCCGCCAAAACGGCGTCTGTCGCCGGATTGATCGATTGAAAGGTTTCCCCCGAAACCGCGTCGACGAACTTGCCGCCGATAAAAGCCCGACTTCGAAACGTCAGCCCGGACGCGCGCTTGGCCCAATCGGCTCTGGTATAGTCCATCTTCATGACTTCCTTGTCTTATTCGTCGCCGTCTTATTCGTCGCCGGGAACGCCATAAGATGGCGCCTCGCGCGGGTCCAAAGCCCGTTGAACATAAGCTTCGAGTTGCGGCTTGTAGATGTCCCATGCCGCCGCGATGTTTTCGATCGGACAATCCTCGGTCCAGTCGCAGCGCAGATCAGCCACCGGCCAGGCAACCTTGTCGACAATCAACATCCCGGCCGAATGGATCGGACCGGCCTCTCCGCCAGCGGACAGTCCGGCGCGCATCGCGGCGATCAGCCGATCCCCGATATGTCCGGTGCTGCTCAGAAAGGCGTCCACCACTGCCTGCGGAATGGTCTCATTGGCCAGAAGGTTGCCACCCGATGCCACGTCCGGCCCCTGCGCCTGCGTCCAGATACCCAGCGAATTCGGCCCAGAATGGATCGCTGTGTTGCCATGTTTGTCCACGGCCAGAACCTGCCGGTATTCGATGAACCTACCCTGGTCGCGAACACCGGAAATGGCTTCGGCGGCGCTCATCCCACCCTGCATCAGGTCCAGCGCAAAAGGACCAAGCGTCGGATCCGTGACATTTTGCGAGGCAACGGCCCCGACACCGGCGCGCGCATAGGCGCAGCGTGCCGCAACAGCGGGTGAGGACGAAGCAATCGCCAATCCGAACATGCCTGTTTCCGCGCAGCGCGCGACCAATGAGAACGTCATTCCGGGATCACCGCGGTGCCGTCGACTTCCACCAGCCATTCGGGCCGCGCCAGTGCCTGCACGACCAATCCAGTAGAAACAGGATGAACACCTTTGATGTATTCACCCATCGTTCGGTACACCGCTTCGCGATGGCGAACGTCCGTGATGTAGACAACGACTTTGACGAGGTGTTCCATGGAACCGCCTGCCTCTTCTATCAATTGGCGAATGTTCTGCATGACCTTGTGGGTCTGGACCACCGGATCATGGCTGTCGATGTTTTGCGCATCATCGAGATTTTGCGGGCATTGCCCGCGCAGCCAGACGGTCTTGCCGCCCTGCGTGACAACCGCCTGACACAGATCGTTGTCCAGGTTCTGTTCAGGATAGGTTTCGCGCGTGTTGAATTTTCGAATGCGAGTATGCGCCATAGGTCTTCCGTTTCCTTGCTGGGCTATTCTGCCGCAGCGGTGACAACCGCCGCTTCACCGTCATAGTCGGCATATGCCCTTTGAATGGCAATCTGATCCGCGACGAATTTGGCATCATGCCAAACACCCCACAGAAAGGTGGAGCCCCGGCGCGACTGCCAGGGCAGCCCGAGAAAGTACACGCCCGGTTCCTTGGAAACGCCACGCTGGTGAACCGGCGCCCCGTTTTCGTCAAAGGCATCAACCTTGAGCCACCCGAAGTCCTGTTTGTACCCGGTCGCCCAGATGATCGTGCTGATGCCTTCGGCCTCAAGATTGAGCGAAGTAAGCGGAGAGATCAGGCTGTCGGGATCAGGCCACTTCTTGCGCGCATCGGGATCGGGCGGCAAATCAAGGCCCATTGTCTCGGCATAGGCGTCAGCGGCATCCAGCAATTTTGCGTGGTTGTCGTCGCCAGCGTCAATGTTCTTGCGGACGTCATCGGCAAAGTGCAGCGCGCCATCCGTGAACCCTTCGGTGCGCCCTACCAAAGTGACGCCTTCGCCGCCCAACCTGCGAAAGTCCATGGTCTGCCCACCATAGGCACCACTGACCGAGATCGTGACGTGCTCTGTTCCCGGCTCTTGCGCGGCCATGTCCCAAAGACCCAGAACCCCCAACCACCAGACGAAATCCCGCCCGCGATAGCGGCGCGGTGGTCTCTCGTGGGGGCCAACGGACAAAAACACCTTGCGACCGGCCCTGTTCAGTTCGTCGGCGATCTGCGCACCCGAGGACCCGGCCCCGACGACCATGATGGCACCGTCGGCAAGCTGTTCGGGATTTCGGTATTCGGCCGAATGGATCTGCGCGACCTTGGTGTCTTGCGGAACGACGGGGGGAATGACCGGTATTTGAAAGGCCCCTGTCGCGGAAACGATGCGTGTCGCTTCGATAGCACCTTGCGAGGTTTCAACGCGGAACCCGCCGCGGCCCTTGATCCGCTCTGCGCTGTGCACAGTAACGCCGGTTCGGACCGGCGCTTGAACCATTTCGGCGTATTCTTCGATGTAAGCGGCAACGCGATCTTTGTTTACGAATTCATCCGGCGCGTTGCCGGTAAATTCAAGGTTTGGGAAACGGTCATGCCAAACCGGGCCATTGGTAACCAGCGCATCCCAGCGTGACGTGCGCCATGCTTCGGCGATGCGGTTCTTCTCCAGCACCAAGAAAGGCACGCCAAGCGCGGCCAGATGTTCAGAAAGCGCGATACCCGCCTGCCCAGCGCCGACAACGAGCGTGTCAATTTTTTCCACTGGCATCTGTCAATCCTCCCGAGCGGTTGCGCTCAAGATTGCTGTTTGTGTCACCAGCGAAAAGAACAGTCTGCATTAGCCCTGATTAGGACGTGGCTAATATTTCTACTCAAAAATAAGCTTTCGCCTAAGCCAGCCTTCGCTATTTGCGAGGTGACAAAATCTGAAGATTGACGCTACGCTTCTGTGAACCAACGGGGAACGGAAATGAACAGCAGTGCGGAACTCGCGGTGGATGTGCGCAATGCCGTCAAGCGCTACGGAGATTTCACAGCCCTGCAGCAGATCTCTTTGGGAATCCGCGACAATGAGTTCTTTACCCTTCTGGGCCCGTCTGGCTGCGGGAAAACCACGCTCCTTAGGATGATCGCCGGTTTTGAGGATGTGACAGAAGGCGGGATATTTCTGTTCGGAGACGAGATCGAAAACCTGCCACCGCACAAGCGCCCGGTGAACACGGTGTTTCAGAACTACGCGCTGTTTCCCCATATGTCTGTGCTCGAAAACGTCGGATTTGGGCTGGAAATGAAAGGCAGCAGCCGCAAGGAAGCGGCAAAACGTGCTGGCGAAATGCTGGAGTTGGTGCAGTTGTCACAATTTGCGGGCCGCAAACCCGCACAGCTTTCAGGCGGACAGCAACAGCGCGTGGCGCTGGCCCGTGCGCTGGCACCCTCCCCCAAGGTTCTGCTGCTGGACGAGCCGCTGTCAGCGCTCGATCTGAAGCTGCGCAAGGCGATGCAGATCGAACTCAAGCACATTCAGCGCGAAACCGGGATAACCTTCATTTTCGTGACCCACGACCAGGAAGAAGCGCTGACAATGTCCGACCGCATCGCTGTGATGTCAGCGGGCGAGCTGCAGCAGTTGGGCGATGCACGCGCAATCTATGAAAAGCCGCGCAACATGTTTGTGGCTGACTTCATCGGCGACACCAACCTGCTCGAAGTATCTGTCGACAAGGTGACAAACGGGCGGGCCGAGTGCCGCATCAGCGGCAATCACGCGCTGAGCTGTGATGCCGTGGACGGTGTTGATGTGGGCGCAAGGGTGCACTTGTCCATTCGACCCGAAAGGCTGCTTTTGTCCGATCAGGGGATCGAAGGCAGCAGCCTGAAAGGCACAGTCGCCGAGAATATCTATATCGGTACAGACATCACCACGATCATGGATGTGGATGGCGGGCCTAAAATCACAGTGCGCACTTCCAATACAGAGCGAGGAAATAAACGAATTTTCGAACCCGGTAGTCGGGCCTACGTCAATATGGAAACAGGTGCGGCGCGCCTGTTGGTTGACTGATGGCAGGCGGCGCGGCCCCGGGCGGCTCGACCGCGTCAGATACCTACGCCCGCGCGCGCCATTGGCTCTTGATGCCATCCTGGGCGGTTTTGGGTGTCTTTGTGCTCGCTCCGGTCTGCGTCATGGTGATCTATTCGTTCCTGACCAAGGAATTTCGCGGCGGGGTGATCTGGGATCCGACACTGGCCGCTTATGACCAGTTCTTTTTCGATCGCGGGCTTTTCGGCGATAGCGATCCGAAACTGCAATGGACTTATATCACCATATTCTGGCGCTCAATCTGGCAGGCAGGGCTGGCAACGATCCTGTCGTTGCTGATCGGCTTTCCCACGGCCTACTATATCGCAACCCGCCCGGCCAAAACCCGAGCACTTTGGGTGTTCCTGATCACAATCCCCTATTGGGTGAACTTGCTGATCCGCACGGTTTCCATGAAATTCCTGCTCCGCGACGAAGGTCCGCTGAACGACTTTTTGCTGAACATCGGCCTGATCACCGAGCCGCTGCAGATCATCAATACAAACCTCGCCGTGCAACTGGGGCTGTTCTACAGCTATCTGCCATTCATGGTTTTGCCGATCTATGCGGCGGTTGAACGCTACAACTTTTCCATGTCCGAAGCCGCCGCTGATCTCTACGCCACCAAATGGACGACCCTGCGCCGCATCGTGCTGCCTGCGGTGCGGCCCGGGGTCATCGCCGGTTGCATTCTTGTCTTTGTACCCAGTCTTGGCGCCTTTCTTGCGCCTGACCTTCTGGGCGGCGCCAAGAACTTCATGATTGGCTCGTTGATCGAAGAGCAATTCAAAGGCAACGCGGGCAACTGGCCCTTTGGTGCGGCGGCCTCGATGATCCTGCTGAGCATGGTTCTGATCCTGTTGATGATCTTTGCCCATCAACAGCGCCGGGCGGAGGCTTCAGCATGAGCGCCAAGACGGATGTAAGGACCTATACCGGCTTTCGGTTCATGACCATTCTGTGTCTGGTCGTGCTCTATGCGCCCTTGATCGTTGTGACGGTCTATTCCTTCAACGCCTCGCGATCACTGACCGTCTGGGAGGGTCTGTCCCTGCGCTGGTACGCCGAAGTTTTCGTCGGCCCCGAAAGCGCCAAGTTCAAGCAGGCCGCTCTGAACTCCTTTTCGATCGCGCTGATCGCGGCGACATTGGCCACGGCCATTGCCACCGCGGCCGCCACCGCGATTGTCCGAGGCGGAAAATTCCGACTTCGGACCCCATCGCTGGGGCTGATTACCCTGCCAATCATGGTGCCAGAGATCGTACTCGCCGTGGCGACTTTGATCTTTTTCAATTCGGTCGGGTTCACCCGTGGCTACATGACGATCCTTGTGGCCCATATCGCGTTTTGCATTCCCTTTGCCTACCTGCCGATCCAAGCCCGCATGCAAGGCATTGAAGACACCTACGAACATGCAGCGATGGATCTTTACGCAACGCGGGCACAGGCCTTTCGGCGCATTCTTTTGCCATTGATGATGCCCGGTATCATCTCTGGTTTCCTGCTGGCCTTCATTGTCAGCCTCGACGATTTCATCATCACCAATTTCGTGAAAGGGGCCGGTGTAGAAACCCTTCCCACAGCGATCTTTGGTTCGGTGAAACAAGGGCTAAAGCCCAACATCATGGCGATCTCAACGATGCTTCTGGGCTTCTCGATCGTGATGGTGACGCTATCGTACTTCGCATCCAAGCGAAACAATACACAATAGAAACAGGGAGTTAAAAATGAAACTGTTAACATCATCAGCAATGGCCTTGGCGCTTCTTGCCAATTCAGCCGCCGCCGAAGGCGAGCTCGTTATCTATCACTGGTTTGAATACATGCCTGCGGAACTGCTGGAAAAGTTCGAGGCGGAAACCGGGATCAAGGTGACGATGGACACCTACGATTCCAACGAAGCGATGCTGGCCTCTTTGAAAGCGGGCGGCATGGGCACGTATGACGTTGCCGTGCCCGGCGATTATATGGTTCAGATTATGGCTGGCGAAGGCCTGCTCGACACGATTGCAGATGGCGAATTGACCAACAAGGGCAATATCGCGTCCGCATGGGCCGATCCTTCGTTCGATCCGGGCCGCAAGCATTCGATCCCCTATCAGTGGGGTTCCACCTCTTTCTCGGTAAACACCGAAGACTATGACGGCGAGATCAACACCACCGACCTGTTGTTCAACCCGCCCGAGGAACTTTCGGGCAAGATCAACATGCTCGACAGTCAGGGTGAAGTCATGGCGCTTGCCGCGTTGCACATGGGCTTTCCGCAGTGTGACACGGACCGTGACCGCCTGAGCGCTTTGAATGACATGCTTCAGAACGCCAAGACCCACTGGGCGTCGTTCAACTCGGACACCGCGAAAGAAGTTCTGGTGTCCGGTGACGTGTCTGTCGGCATGATTTATGACGGCTTCAGCGCCAAGGCGCGCGAAGAACGTGCCTCGATCACCTATGCCTTCCCGACGCAGGGCTATGTGGTCTGGATGGACAACGTCGTGCTTTTGAAGGACGCCCCCAACCGCGACAGTGCGATCAAGTTCATGGATTTCCTGCTTGAGCCGGAAAACATCGCCGCGGTTTCAAACTATGCGCGCTACGGATTGGGTGTGACAGGGGCCGAAGAGTTCCTCGATCCCGATCTTGCGACCCTGCCTGAGGCAAACCCACCGGAAACGGCAGGCGCCGGGGCGTTCATCGCCGTTTGCGATCAGGCAACTCAGGCGGTCTACGATCAGATCTGGACCAACCTCAAGAACTGATCTGCAGGCACAAAACCAGCGGCGGTCCCATCACGGGGCCGCCGTCTGTGATTGGAAGGAGGGCTGATGGAAACGATCTTTACCGAGCGCCACGCGCTGCGGAACGCCAAAACCGAATTGTATGGCGGACAGCTTGTAGAGCCGTTTGAACGCCCGTCCCGGGCCGAATACATCATCAACCGGGTCCGCGAAGTGGGTCTTGGGCCGGTTACAGATCCAGAGGATTTCGGACTGGACCCTATCCTTGCGGTCCATGACCAAGCCTTTATCGATTTTCTCAAGCTTGCCTGGAACGACTGGCAGGCCGCCGGTTTTCAAGGCGAGGCGATGCCCACTGTCTGGCCCGCAAGGCGCATGTCGGCGCATATCCCTAACCATATCGAAGGACGCCTTGGATATTATGCACTGGCCTGTGAAACCTCGATTTCAGAAGGCACATGGGAGGCAGCCTACGCATCGGCGCAGGTCGCGCTGACCGGAGCCAAACGGATCTTGGACGGCGCAAACGCTGCCTTTTCGCTCTGCCGTCCACCGGGCCACCACGCGGCGATCGACATGTACGGCGGCTATTGCTTTGTGAACAACGCTGCCGTTGCCGCTCAGAGCTTTCTGGATCATGGCAGTAGCCGCGTTGCCATCCTTGATGTGGACTTTCACCACGGCAATGGAACACAGGATATCTTTGACGCCCGCGACGATGTGCTTTTCATTTCGATCCATGGCGATCCAATGGATGCCTTCCCGCATTTTCTGGGCCACGCCGACGAAACAGGCCGTGGTGCCGGTGAAGGATACACGGTCAACTATCCCTTGCCGCCGAACACAGATTTCCCCACCTGGCGCGCAGCGCTATCCAAAGCCTTGGACCAGATCCGGAGTTATGCGCCAGACCAGTTGATTGTCTCGCTGGGCGTGGACACCTTTGAGACGGACCCGATCAGCTTTTTCAAACTCAAATCCGAGGATTTCACCACCTATGGTGCGGATATCGCGGCGCTGAACCTGCCAACACTGTTTGTCATGGAGGGCGGCTATGACATCGCAGAAATCGGTGTGAACGCCGTGAATGTGCTGCAGGGGTTCGAGGGCCCGCCGTGACCATCGTAGAAGCGACAATATCTGACCTGCGCCTTGCCTTGGAACGCGGCGAGATCACCAGCGTCGGGCTTGTGACGGCCTATCTCGACCGGATCGAAAAATATGACAGAAACGGACCACGGTTGAACGCGGTCCCGGTCTT
>JAHDIS010000021.1:45583-52922 GCA_020630695.1 Paracoccaceae bacterium
ACCAACATGCCCCCGATGGCCAATGGTGGTATGCAACGCGGGGTCTATGGGCGCGCGGAATCCCCCTACAACCCTGACTACCTAACGGCGGCCTTCGCCTCTGGGTCGTCGAACGGATCCGGCAGTGCAACAGCCGCCAGCTTTGCCGCATTCGGACTGGGTGAAGAAACATGGTCCAGCGGTCGGGCGCCAGCGTCGAACAATGCGCTGTGCGCTTACACACCCAGCCGAGGTGTGATCTCGGTTCGTGGCAACTGGCCCTTGGTTCCAACGATGGATGTGGTGGTGCCGCACACACGCAGCATGGCCGATATGCTCGAAGTGCTCGACGTGCTGGTTGTAGATGATTCCAAAACACGCGGCGATTTCTGGCGTGCCCAACCCTGGGTGTCGCTGCCAAAGGCCTCGGACCTACGCCCTGCCTCTTACCCCGCGCTGACGGCCGGATCGATGAGCGGCAAACGCTTTGGCGTTCCGGCCATGTATATCAACGCCGATGAAGAGGCAGGCACCAGTGACAACCCCGGTATCGGCGGGCCAACGGGCCAACAGATCAACACGAGGGCATCGGTCATCGCGCTTTGGAATGCTGCAAAATCGGCACTTGAACAGGCCGGGGCGAGCGTTGTTGTGGTCGATTTTCCGATGGTCACGAATTACGAGGGTGATCGACCCGGCGCGCCAAAGATCAGCACACGCGGCCTTCTGCCCGAAGGGTTTTTGCACCATGAAATCACCGATTTATCAGTCTGGGCTTGGGACGACTTTCTAAAGGCCAACGCGGATCCGAATTTTGCCCGATTGGCTGACATTGACGGCAGCCGGATTTTCCCAGCGCCCGCCGGCAGTTTGCCGGACCGCTACACGGGCTTCGAAGACGACATTGCCGACTATCCAGCCCACGCCCGCGCCCATCCACGCGATGATTTTGCCGATATCCCAACACTGGAAGCCGGTCTGCGCGGTCTTGAAAAAACGCGCCGCATCGATCTGGAAGACTGGATGGACGAACTAGGCCTCGATGCTGTCGTTTTCCCCGCTGTTGCAGACGTCGGCCCTGCGGACGCCGATACGAACCCAGTCTCTGCGGATCTGGCTTGGCGCAACGGTGTCTGGGTGGCAAACGGCAACCTCGCAATCCGCCACTTGGGCGTTCCAACCGTGACTGTGCCGATGGGCACCATGGATGACATCGGCATGCCCGTTGGGTTGACCTTTGCCGGACGCGCATATTCGGATGTTGCGCTCTTGGGACTGGCCTGCGCATTCGAGGCGACAGGCCCCTACCGCACAGCACCGCCGGACCTGCCATGAGGCTGGCCCTTTTTCAGATGAATTCGGTCGATCGGAGTGTTCTCGATACAGTCGCTCTTTGTGATCAAGCCTGCGCCCAAGCCAAGGCCGGCGGGGCAGATCTGATCGTCTTTCCGGAAATGGCGCTGTCTGGCTACAACATTGGCCGTGATCGCATCCACCAACTGGCCGAGCCAGCGGACGGGCCGATGGTACAAAGCCTGATTGAAATGGCCCGGCGGCATGATCTGGCCGTGCTCTGCGGCTTTCCCGAAAAACATGGCGACAAGGTTTACAACGCCGCCGCCTTGGTTGATTGCTCCGGCGAGGTGCTTTCGATTTGCCGCAAGACGCATCTGTTTGGCGATGTTGACCGCGCAGCGTTCAGCGCTGCTGAGTGTCTTTGCCCGCTGGTTCAATTCAAAGGTTGGTCTTTGGGGCTCGCCATTTGCTATGACATAGAATTCCCGGAACTTGTGCGGACATACGCGTTGCAGGGTGCCGAGGCCATCTTGGTTCCGACCGCAAATATGGCCCCCTATATCGGGGTCGCGACCCGCATGGTTCCGACGCGCGCCGAAGAAAATGAAATCTATATGGCTTATGCCAATCGTGTCGGCAGCGAAGGCGCATTTGACTATTGCGGGCTGTCCTGCGTCGCAGGACCTGACGGGCAGGACATCGCACGCGCGGGGACGAGCCAAGAGATGATCTTTGCCGATCTGTCAAAGACGCACCTGTCGAATGCACGCAGCGCTCTATCGCACTTGCGTGATCGCAGAGCCGATCTTTACCGGTAGCTCACGACGAAGTTGCGGTGCCGCAGCCGGTCCTCAGAAACCGCACTTGTCGCGCAAAAAGGCCAGCGCTACGCCCAGACCGTCTGGCGCGATGCCGTGGCCGGTGCCTTTCATGACGTGGGCATAGACTTCCTTCCAACCCGCTTTTTGCAGGGCTTCGGCCGCTTCAGGCAAGGATTGTGGGGGAACCACGTCATCCTGATCGCCATGAACCAGCAGGATTGGTGGACGGCTGACCACTTCGTCTTCAAGCAGTTCCGGCGCGAGCAGGCGGCCCGAAAAGGCAACAATGCCCGCAATTTCGTCTTCGCGGCGCGGGGCCACATGCAGGCTCATCATGGTGCCTTGCGAAAAGCCGACCAGTGCCACCTGCTCGGGCAGCAGGTCCTCGTCCACCATGAGAGCATCGAGAAAGGCATTCAGGTCATCGACCGCGCGCGCCATGCCGGCCATGCTTTCTTCTTCGGACGAGCCGTCGATCCAAGGGATCGGAAACCATTGAAAGCCCATAGGTGCGCCAGCACAGGCCTCGGGCGCATCCGGCGCCACAAAGAGCGTATCGGGCAGATGCTCTGAGAGCGGGTCAGCAAGACCGAGTAGATCTGCGCCATTGGCACCATAGCCATGCAGAAAAACCACGCAGGATCGGGTTTCACCCGAAGCAGCGGCCTTCCGGCCAGTGTTCAAAACGCGCGTCATAAGGTGCCCTCTCGCTGTTTTATGACATGGTAGTAGGCCCAGAGCGTGCGCGCCGCAACCGATCTCCATGGGCTCCAGTCCTGCGCCATGCGCCGTAGAGCCTTTTCCTTTGGTCGTTCAGGCATCTCAAACAGAATACGCGCGCCTTCCTGCAAGGCCAGATCACCGGGCGCAAAAACGTCTGCCCGGCCAAGACTGAACATCGCGTAGATTTCGGCGGTCCAGACCCCGATGCCCTTTACAGCGGTCAGCGTCGCAATGACCTGTTCGGTGGGCGCAGCGCGCAGTGCATCAAAATCGATTGCCGCCTCGGCCAATGCCCGGGCATAGGCTGCCTTTTGCCGGCTCAGGCCCAGCGCCCGCAAGTCTTCTTCGGATGTCTGCAAAATCGGCTGCGCCTCGGTCATCCGGGCATCTTCCAGTTTGGTCCAGATCGCCCGCGCCGAAGCCACGCTGACCTGCTGGCTGACGATGGCCTGCAAAAGCTGGGCAAACCCGTCCGGCCGCAACCGCAATGGCAATGGGCCTGTGGCCTCCAGCGCAGCGGCAAAACGCGGGTGTGTCTTGGCCAGCCAGTCTACGCCTTCGGAGACGCAGGCATCTGATTTGATGATCCGGCCTATTGCCTGCTCAGCCATTCCAAAGCCTCTTCGACTGTTTCGACCCGCGGCCCTACCGGGCGTCTGGGCCGCTCTACCATCGCAACCGGCAAACCCAATTGCCGGGCGGCCGCCAGCTTGGGCCAGCCCCCGGTTCCGCCTGCATTGCGCAGCAGCAACCAGTCAATCCGCTTCTTGCGCAAAAAGGCAATTTCCTGCGCAACGGAGAATGGGCCCTGCCCCGTGCAGTATTGCCCGCACCGCACCGGCGGCAAAGTCTGAGGCCCACCACTGGCGATCCTGCGGATCAATAAATGTGCCCGCAAGCCGTGCAGCTCTTTCAGAGCAGCGCGCCCCATAGTTACAAGGACGCGGGCACCATCGGGCACAACATGTCTGGCCTGCGCGGCGCTTTGCAGTGCAACCCAGCGATCGCGGCGATTTGCACGCCATTCCGGGCGCACCAGCTGTAGATGAGGCAAGCCTGCCTGACCCGCGGCACGCAGCGCGGCACGCGCAACGCGCAAATCACACGGATGAGCCGCCTCAATCACCGCAGTGGCCCCCTGCGCCCGCAGCCAGTTCGGGCAAATCGGGCCGTGGCTGACAGCTCCCGGCCAGACACGCTGCACGCGCTCGGCTTCGGGCAGGCGAACAATCGCCTGCGGCAAGCGCTGCGCCAGCGCATGCGCTTCGGCTGCGCCGCCAATGATAACCGGACAATTCATGCCCCTGCTTACGATGGCGGGCCGCGCTATGCCACAGTGCTTTAGGCTCAAAGCATAAGCCTGCGATGCTCTGGCCTCTTGCAGTGCCGGTTCGACAGGAATACGCCTTGCGCATGACTGATCAAACCGCCCCGTCCGTCCAGCCTGCGCAATCCAAGCGCAATGTCGCCATCCTCGTTGCCGCGCAGGCAATTCTGGGCGCCCAGATGCCACTGGTCTTTACCATCAGCGGGCTGGCCGGTCAGGCCCTGACGACGAACCTTTGCTTTGCAACTTTGCCGATTTCGTTGATCGTAATCGGATCGATGCTGACCGCGACGCCTTTGTCATGGTTCATGCAGCGGGCGGGCCGCTCCGCAGGGTTTGCGGTCGGCGCACTGGGCGGTGCTCTTGGCGGGGCCATCTGTGCCTATGCGCTTTATATCGCGTCTTTCCCGGTCTTTCTGCTGGGCTCGCTTTGTACCGGTATCTATATGTCGGCACAGGGTTTTTACCGGTTCGCTGCGGCAGACACCGCATCCGATGAATTTCGCCCCAAGGCCATTTCCTACGTCATGGCGGGCGGGCTGGCCTCTGCGATCATCGGGCCGCAGCTGGTCAAACTGAGCCAAGGAGCCATAGATCACCCCAGCGCATTGGTGTCGGGTTTCGCGGGCGCCTACATGATGGTTGTGGTTCTGAACGTCGTCGGATCGTCCCTGTTCGTGTTCCTGCGCATCCCCAAACCACCCGTGCCTTCCGAGGATGCCCCGGCAGGTCGCACCCGGTGGGAGTTGATTACAACGCCGCGGATCGCCGTCGCCGTGATCTGCGCCATGGTATCCTATGCGCTCATGAACCTCGTGATGACCTCGACCCCACTGGCCGTGGTGGGATGCGGCTTCGAAAAAGGTGATGCCGCCGATGTCGTGACGGCGCATGTGCTCGCTATGTTTGCACCATCATTCTTTACCGGTCATTTGATCGCGCGCTTTGGCGTCGAACGGATTGTTGGCGCCGGGCTGGTTATCCTTGCCGCGTCCGGAACGGTGGCCTTGTCCGGCGTTGCGCTGGAAAACTTCTTTGTGGCGCTGATCCTGCTTGGGTTTGGTTGGAACTTTGGCTTTATTGGCGCGACTGCGATGCTCGCCAGCGCCCATGCGCCACATGAACGCGGACGCATGCAGGGCTTGAACGACCTGCTGGTATTTGGCGGCGTAACCATTGCATCGCTTGCGTCTGGCGGATTGATGAATTGCTCGGGCGGCACACCGCAGGCGGGCTGGACCGCTGTAAACCTTGCCATGATCCCGTTTCTGGCACTTGCCGGCGCGGCGTTGATCTGGCTGGCCTTGCGCCCCAAGGACATTGCACTCAACAATTGAGACATCCGCCATTTTTGACATCGGCGCAGGCTTATTCGCTGCGCTTTCCCGACATGAAATTGCCGTATCAACATTTTAGGACCCCCGGTGCCAAAGCGGGCGTTTCGTGCCAGAATACTGGCGCACCGAACGACCAAACGCTGCGCGCCGCCAAGAATTGAGGGAACCATGAGCATCAAAACCGTTCAGACACAGCCCATTGAAGGCCAAAAACCCGGAACCTCGGGCCTGCGCAAGAAAACCCCGGTTTTCATGCAGACCAATTATCTGGAAAACTTCGTGCAGGCGATTTGGAACGGCACGGGCGGCGCAGCTGGTAAGACCTATGTGCTTGGCGGTGACGGACGCTATTTCAACACACAAGCGGCGCAGACCATCCTGCGCATGGCGGCTGCCAGTGGCGCCGCCAAGGTGATCGTTGGACAGAATGCCCTGCTTTCCACCCCGGCCGCGTCCAACCTGATCCGCAAACGCAAAGCCGATGGCGGGATCATCCTGTCGGCCAGCCACAACCCCGGCGGCCCAACCGAAGATTTCGGTGTGAAATACAACGCATCCAATGGCGGCCCGGCGCCAGAAGGCATGACGCAGGCCATTTTCGAGGCAACCGAGACACTGGAAAGCTACCTGATCCTCGATGCGCCGGATGTGGACCTGTCCAAGATCGGACAGAGAGCGCTTGGCGATATGCAGATCGAAGTGGTCGATCCGGTCAGCGACTATCAGGATCTGATGCAGAGCCTGTTCGACTTTGACGCGATCCGCACCTTGTTCACATCGGGATTTCGCATGCGGTTTGATGCTATGCATGCGATCACCGGCCCCTATGCCAAAGCCATTATAGAAGACACGCTCGGGGCCGCGCCCGGTTCGGTGGTGAATGCGATCCCCTCGGAGGACTTTGGCGGCGGCCATCCGGATCCCAACCCGATCTGGGCCAAAGACCTGATGCAAACCATGTTCTCAGACGATGCGCCCGACTTTGGCGCGGCCTCGGATGGCGACGGCGATCGCAACATGATCGTCGGCAAGAATGCCTATGTCACCCCGTCTGACAGTCTGGCCGTGCTGGCCGCCAATGCTACGATGGTTCCCGCCTATGCGGGCGGTTTGAACGGGGTTGCCCGCTCAATGCCAACCTCGGGAGCGGTCGACCGGGTGGCTGAACATCTGGGTGTGGATTGTTTCGAAACACCAACAGGTTGGAAGTTTTTTGGCAACCTGCTGGATGCCGGACGCGCCACCCTGTGCGGAGAAGAAAGCGCGGGGACCGGCAGCGATCACGTGCGCGAAAAAGACGGGCTTTGGGCCGTGCTCTTCTGGCTGAACGTGCTGGCCGAACGCGGAGCTTCGGTTCAGGAAGTCCTGCGCGATCACTGGGGCCGGTTTGGCCGGAACTACTATTCCCGGCATGACTATGAAGCCGTCGACAGCGCGGCGGCCCACGCGCTCATGGATGACCTGCGGTCCCGCTTGAGCGCCCTGCCCGGCTCAGCAGCCGCGGGCCTGACGGTCATCAGCGCAGACGAGTTTGCCTATGACGATCCGGTGGACGGCTCGCGCAGCGAAGGTCAGGGATTGCGGATCGGTTTGGAAGGCGGAGGCCGCATCGTGCTGCGCCTGTCCGGTACAGGCACCGAAGGCGCCACGCTCAGGGTCTATCTGGAACGTCTGGAAACCGAGCCCTCTGCACTCGAAGATGACCCTCAGGCGGCCTTGGCCGATATTATTGCCGCTGCCGAAGCTCTGGCAGGCATTTCTGCCAGAACCGGACGCGCGGCACCCGATGTTGTGACCTGAGACTGGTTTCGCCTTGCCTGCGGCAAGCCGACCGAGGGGGGGGGGGCCCCCCCCCC
>JAHDIS010000090.1 GCA_020630695.1 Paracoccaceae bacterium
TTTTACCAACCGACCGTGGTTTCGAATGTCAGCCCCGATATGGCCATCGCCCGCGAGGAGGTTTTTGGCCCAGTCCTGTCCGTTCTCACGTTCAAGACGCTCGACGAGGCTATCACGCTGACCAATGACAGCGACTACGGGCTTTCCGCGGGGATCTGGAGCAATGACATCCACGCCTGTCTCGAATTCTCGCGCCGCGCCCATGCGGGCACGGTTTGGACGAACACATGGATGGATGGCTACCCCGAGCTTGCCTTTGGCGGGGTCAAGCAATCCGGCCAGGGCCGCGAGATCGGCAAATACGGATTTGACGAATTTCTCGAGGTGAAATCGCTGGTGATGCGCGTGGGACGCGACAGCCGGAAACCTTGGGTAACGATGAGCGCGTAAAAGACGCGCCCAAACGCAACGCGATATGGGAGGAAACAACATGCGTTTTTATTTGAAAACAACGGCGATTGCCTTGGCACTGGCGGCGACTGTCGGTTCAGTCAAAGCAGATGGACACGGTGGTGTAGAGGTATTGCACTGGTGGACATCCGGTGGCGAAGCTGCGGCCCTGAACGTGCTCAAGGACGATCTGGAAGGTCAGGGCATCGGCTGGACCGACATGCCGGTTGCTGGCGGCGGCGGTGAACAGGCGATGACCGTGCTGCGCGCCCGCGTCACCGCTGGCAATGCCCCAACAGCCGTTCAGGGGCTTGGCTTTGACATCATAGATTGGGCCAACCAAGGTGCCTTGGCGAACCTGAACGAGGTCGCGGCCGCTGAAGGTTGGGACGATGTGGTACCAACGGCCTTGCAACAGTTTGCAAAGGTCAACGGCGCATGGGTGTCCGCCCCCGTGAACGTCCACTCAACCAATTGGGTCTGGGCCAACAAGGCGGTTCTCGACGCTAATGGCATCGCCGCGCCGGAAACTTGGGACGACTTTGTCGCGGCGCTTGAAGCCCTGTCAGCCGCAGGTATCACCCCGATCGCGCACGGTGGCCAGGCTTGGCAGGAAGCAACTGTCTTTGACGGCGTGGCAATGTCTGTGCTTGGACCGGACGGTTACAAGGCTGCCTTCGTGGATCTTGACCCAGAGGTTCTGGGCGGTGACGCGATGAAAGAAGCGTTCGACCGGATGGCCGTGATCCGCGCAAATGTCGACGAAAACTTCTCGGGCCGCGACTGGAACCTTGCAACAGCCATGGTCATCAATGGCGAAGCCGGTTTCCAGATGATGGGCGACTGGGCCAAGGGTGAATTCCTGAATGCAGGCCAAGTGCCGGGCGAAGACTTCCTGTGCTTTCGCTTCCCGGGCACGCAGGATCAGGTCACCTTTAATGCCGACCAGTTCATGATGTTCGATCAGGGTGGTTCGGTGTCTGCGGAACAGGCGGCTCTTGCCTCGGCAATTCTGTCACCTTCCTTCCAGTCCGCGTTCAACGTTGTCAAAGGATCGGTTCCGGCGCGTACAGACGTCTCTGACGCTGACTTTGACGCCTGCGGCAAGCAGGGCATGGCCGATCTGGCTGCGGCAGCCTCCAGTGGCAACCTATTTGGCTCCATGGCCCATGGCCACGCCAACGAAGCGGCTGTGAAAAACGCCATGTATGACGTGATCACGGCCCATTTCAACGGTGAATTCGACAGCGAAACCGCCATCGAAGAGCTCGTAACAGCCGTTGAAATCGCACAGTAAATCCTGCGCGTTCCTCCCGGTGGTGGGGCGGACAACACTCCGCCCTGCCGCACTCGAAACAATCTCACTCTTCAGCCTAAAGGGGGCGCGTGATGGCACAGACTGCCGACGCGGATTTCAAGACGCGACTACAGTCCTTGTTGCCCAAGCTGGTGCTGTCACCATCGCTGGCCATGGTTCTGGTCTTTGTCTACGGCTTCATTATCTTTTCGGTATATTTGTCGTTTACCGACAGCCGTTTACTGCCGTCCTATGGCTGGGTCGGGTGGGAAAACTATTCCAAGCTCTGGCGGCTCAGCCATTGGGAAATCTCACTCACGAACATGGGCATCTTTGCTGCCCTCTACATTACAATCTGCACAGTTCTGGGTCTGAGCCTTGCAATCTTTCTAGACCAGAAGGTGCGCGCCGAAGGGGTGATCCGCACGATCTACCTTTATCCCATGGCGCTGTCGTTCATCGTGACGGGGACCGCGTGGAAGTGGTTTCTGGATCCCGGCATCGGGCTTGAGAACGTGCTTCAGACATGGGGCTGGACGACGTTCGAATTCGACTGGATCAAAAACCGTGACTTTGCCATTTACACGGTCGTTTTGGCGGCAGTCTGGCAGACCAGCGGCTTCGTCATGGCGATGTTTCTGGCCGGATTGCGCGGCATCGACAATGAGATCCTGAAGGCGGCCCAGATGGATGGCGCGTCGAACTGGAACCTGTATCGGCGGATCATCATCCCGCAGTTGCGCCCTGCCTTTCTGTCGGCCTTCGTGATCCTGAGCCACCTTGCAATCAAGACATTCGATTTGGTCATTGCGCTGACAGGCGGCGGACCCGGCCGTGCGACCGAGCTGCCTGCGACCTTCATGTATTCCTACACCTTCAGCCGTAACCAGATGGGAATTGGTGCAGCATCCGCCACGATCATGCTGATGACCATTGCCGCGATCATGATCCCCTATCTCTATGCCGAATTGCGGGAGAAAAAATAATGTCTGTTGCCACCCAAGACACCGCCATTCGCACCGGCCGGGTAAGCCGGACACTGATCTACCTTGTCCTGCTTTTGTTTGCGCTGTTCTACATGCTGCCCCTCTATGTGATGGTCGTGAACTCGGTGAAGCCGCTGGACGAAATCACCGGTGGCGGCATGATGAACCTGCCGCAGGCCTTCACGCTTGATCCCTGGGCCAAGGCCTGGTCATCGGCGCAGATCGGGGTCGATCCGACCGGGTTGAAGCCTTATTTCTGGAATTCGATCAAGATGGTCGTCCCGGCTGTGGCCATCTCGACCGTTCTCGGGGCTCTAAATGGCTACGTGCTGACAAAGTGGCGGTTCCGTGGGGATACCATCCTGTTTGGCCTGATGTTGTTTGCCTGCTTCATCCCATTTCAAATCGTTCTGATCCCGATGGCGCGGATGCTGGGCCTGATGGGTTTGGCGGGCACAACCTGGGGGCTGGTGCTGGTGCACGTGGTCTATGGGATCGGCTTCACGACCCTGTATTTCCGCAACTACTATGCTGTCTTTCCCACCGAACTGGTACGCGCCGCGCAGATTGATGGGGCCGGTTTCTTCCAGATCTTCTGGCGGATCCTGTTACCATCGTCTGGGCCCATCGCGGTGGTTTCGATCATCTGGCAATTCACCAACATCTGGAATGATTTCCTGTTCGGCGCCTCTTTTGCCGGGGCGGACAGCCAGCCAATGACTGTGGCTTTGAACAACCTTGTTCAGTCATCCACCGGGGTTAAGGAATACAACGTTCACTTTGCAGGCGCGATCCTTGCCGCGCTGCCGACCCTTCTCGTTTACATCGTCGCCGGCCGCTACTTCGTGCGCGGTCTGATGGCTGGATCAGTGAAAGGATAAAAGAGTTGGTCGGAAGTCGACTGCAATCGCTTCCGACCGTGTTGAGATCAACAACCATCGGTTTCGTGAGCCGATCCCAACGTGAGAGGAAAAACACAAATGAAAAAGATTGCCAAGCTTATGGCGACAGCCATGGTCTTATCCCCGACCGCATCCTTTGCCGACGGTAGTGTAGAAGTCATGCACTTCTGGACATCGGGCGGCGAAGCGGCAGCACTGGGCGTGATACGAGACAAGGTCGTCGAAGCAGGTGTCGCATGGGAAGATGCCCCAGTCGCCGGAGGCGGCGGAGACCAGGCAAAAACTGCGCTTCAGGCCCGTATTGCCGCAGGCGATCCGCCCGCCGCCATGTTGATGCTGGGACAAAACATCATCGATTGGGCGAATGAAGGCATTCTGGGCGACGTGAATGACGTAGCCGCGGCAGAAGGCTGGGATGACGTGCTCCCGCAAGCCGTGCAGGACTTCAACAAGGTCAATGGAAACTATGTCGCCGCGCCGACGAATGTGCACCGTACGGATATGATCTGGGCATCCAAGTCTGCCTTTGAAGCCATCGGGGCCGCCTACCCCACCACTTGGGAAGAGTTCAATGCTCTTGCGCCGCGCTTTGTCGAAGCAGGGATCATCCCAATCGCGCATGGCGGTCAGGCTTGGCAGGAAGCCTATATGTTCGAGGCGCTGGTACTCGGCGTTGGTGGGGCCGAGTTTTACCGAAAAGCTCTGGTTGAACTGGATCCGGAAGCCCTTGGGTCTGAAACGATGCGGGCCGTGTTCGCGCAAATGGCTGAAATTCGCGGCATGGTCGACGAAAACTTCTCCGGGCGCGATTGGAATATCGCGACCTCGATGGTGATCAACGGCGAAGCCGCGATGCAGATCATGGGAGATTGGGCCAAGGGCGAATTCACCAATGCCGGCAAAGCACCGGGCGCGGATTTCGCGTGCATACCGGTGCCAAAAAATGGAGACGGCGGATTTGTTTATCTGGTCAATTCGCTGAGCTTCTTTACCCAGCCCCGCCCCGAAGCGGCCAGCGCACAGGCAACTCTGGCAAGCGCCATCATGGACCCGGACGTGCAAGTGGCCTTCAATCAGGCAAAAGGTGCGATCCCGGCACGGACCGACGTGGATATGTCTTCTCTTGATGCTTGCGCGCGGGCGACGGCGGCGGAGTTTTCTGCAACCGACGTTGCGGGAACTGCCGTGCCAACCTTTGCCGGAACCCACGCCGCACAGGCCAGTGTGGTTGGAGCTGCAACGGATGTCATCACCGAGTTCTTTAATACAGACATGACGCCACAAGAGGCCGCCGAGCAACTTGTCGAGGCCATCCAACTGGCTTTGTAAACCTACTGGGGCGAGTGCCTATCGCTCGCCCCAATTCAAGAAATGGAGCGATAGCAATGGGCTTTCTCGACATCGACAACACCACCAAATCCTATGGGGCGGTGGAAGTGCTGCACAAGGTCGACATCTCGGTCGAAAAAGGCGAATTCCTTGTCCTCGTCGGTCCATCGGGGTGTGGCAAGTCTACGCTACTGAACATGATCGCAGGCCTCGAAGAAATCTCGAGCGGCGAAATTCGCATCAAGGATCAGGTCATGAACGGGGTCCACCCGTCCAAGCGCAACATCGCGATGGTGTTCCAAAGCTATGCGCTTTACCCGAACATGACGGTTGGCCAGAACATCACCTTCGGCCTTGAAATGCACGGCATCCCAAAGCCTGAGCGGGACAAGGCCATGAAGGAGGTCGCAGAGCTGTTGCAGATCGAGCAGTTGCTCGACCGCAAGCCCGGCGCATTGTCGGGCGGTCAGCGCCAACGGGTAGCCATGGGCCGGGCCTTGGTGCGCGACCCGGATGTGTTCCTGTTCGATGAACCTCTGTCGAACCTTGATGCCAAATTGCGCGTTGATATGCGCACTGAAATCAAGAAGTTGCACCAAAAGCTGGGAACCACCATCGTCTATGTGACCCATGACCAGATCGAGGCGATGACGCTCTCAACCCGCATTGCGGTCATGTACGGCGGCTATGTCCAGCAGTTGGGCACGCCTCAAGAAATATACGACAGCCCCGCCAACATTTTTGTGGCCACATTCATGGGCTCGCCCGCGATGAATGTCGTACCCGCAAAGGTGGCCATGGACGCAGGAAAGCCTGTTGCCGTAGTCGCCCTGCACGATGGAACGACGACGTCCCTGCCTTTCAGCCAGTACAATATGGCGGCCTGGAATGGCCGGGACATTATGTTGGGTATCCGGCCCGAGACGATCACGGATGAAGATGCCGCGGATCGGAACTCGGCCAATATCGCCCACATGACGAACCGGATTGTGGTGACAGAACCTGCAGGCTCTGACACGTTTGTCACCATGACCCTTGGCGGAAAGGATGTGATCGCCCGGATGCGATCTGACGCCGATGTGCGTCCCGGCGCGGATTTCCCGTTCGCTGTGAACATGGAAAAGGCGGTAGCCTTTGATCCTGAAACCGAAATGCGGATTGTTCCCTGATGGATGCAGATATCGTCATCATCGGGTCCGGCATGGGTGGTGCGACGCTGGCTGCATCGTTGGCGCCTTCAGGTCGTCGGATCTTGATCCTCGAGCGGGGTGAGCCTTTGCGCCCCTCGCCCTTGGATCGCGATGTGGATGCAATTTTTGGCAAGGGTGTTTTCCGCCCCGACGAAGCCTGGTTGGATGGACAGGATAGGCCGTTCAACCCCGGCAATTACTATTGCGTCGGCGGCAACTCGAAGTTCTACGGAGCCGCCTTGATCCGGTATCGCGCCACCGATTTTGATAGTGACCACTGGCCAATCAACTACGACGCACTGGAACGCGACTATCAAAGCGCTGAGTCTCTGTATCAGGTGCACGGCGATGCCTCTGTGGATCCGACCGAACCGCTCCATTCCGGCGCCTACCCGCATCCCCCGGTCTGCGATGAACCGGATATGGCAACCCTGAGGGATCGCTTGAAACGCGCGGGACTTCATCCCTCGTCTATCCCGCTGGGCGTTGACGTGAGCAAATGGTTGGCGGCTGGGCAGACAACATGGGATGCCTACCCCAACACCTGCGGTGCAAAAATGGATGCAGAGACCTGTGGATTGGCCCAAGCGCTGAACCATAAGAACGTGATCCTTCGCACGGGCAGTTCTGTAGACCGGCTGAAAAGTGATCCAAACGGGCGCGTGACGGCTGCAGTTCTCGACAGCGGCGAAGTGGTTACTGCGCCGCTCTTCGTGGTGGCGGCAGGCGCTGTGCAAACGGCAGCTCTCCTGTTGCGGTCTGCCAACGACAATTGCCCCACGGGTCTTGCAAACAGGTCAGATCAGGTGGGCCGGAACTTTATGAACCACAATTGTTCAGCAGTTTTGGCCCTGCACCCGCTGCGACGCAATCGCAGCATCTATCAGAAAACACTGATGTTGAACGATTTTTACCAAGGTACGAATAGCCGGCCGCCGCTCGGCAATGTCCAGATGCTGGGTAAGATAACCGGGCCAATCTTGGCGGCAACAACATGGATGCCGCGCTGGCTGGCCCAAATGGTTGCGGCCCGCAGTTTCGATTTCTACGCCATGTCCGAAGACCTGCCGAACCCCGCCAGCCGTGTCACCTTGAAAAATGGGCAGATCAAGCTCGATTGGCAGCGCTCGAATTGGGAGGTCCATGTCCAGTTGGTCAAAGAACTCAAGGCCGTTTTGCGGCGCGTCGGGTTCCCGATCGTGTTGTCGAGGGCTTTTGACCGGCGCACACCGTCGCATCAATGCGGCACGGCGCGGATGGGAAATAACCCGGCTTTGAGCGTTGTGAACAGCCATTGCCGGAGCCACGACCACACAAACCTTTTCATTGTTGATGCATCCGTTCTGCCGACCTCAGCCGCCGTCAACCCGGCGCTGACCATTGCAGCCCTGGCCCTGAGAGCCGGGCGCCACATCACCGAGACGGAGTTTGCCGCATGACCGCCCGAGGATATGATTTCATCGTAATTGGCGGTGGCTCTGCCGGGTCTGTCATTGCCGCCCGTCTGTCCGAGGATTCCAGCGCCCGCGTCCTGCTTTTGGAGGCAGGCGGCAGCGATCGTCATCCGTTTTTTCACCTGCCCGCAGGATTTGCCAAGATGACAAAAGGCATTGGGTCCTGGGGCTGGTCGACAACGCCGCAAAGGGCGATGCAGGACAAGGTTTTCACCTACACCCAAGCCAAGGTCATTGGCGGCGGATCCGCGATCAACGCGCAGATTTACACCCGCGGGGCCGCTCAGGACTATGACGGCTGGCGGCAGATGGGCTGCGATGGGTGGAGCTATGAGGATGTGCTGCCCTACTTCAAAAAGTCCGAGGACAACGACACCTACAACGGTCGCTATCATGGCAAGGGCGGCCCGCTTGGCGTGTCGATGCCTGCTGCGCCATTGCCGATCTGCGATGCCTTTATCGAAGCTGCCGGGCAGATGGGCATTCCCAAGACAACTGACGTGAATGGGGAAAAGCAGGACGGTGCCGGTTACTACCAGCTGACCCAAAGAAACGCCCGGCGCTCTTCGGCGGCGATGGCCTTCTTAGGGCCAGCGCGCGGTCGGCGAAACCTGACCATCCAGATGAAAGCCCAGATAAAGCGCATCGCCGTCGAACATGGCCGCGCAACCGGGGTCGAGATGGCCGACGGAAGCGTCATTACGGCAGACAGCGAGGTGATATTGTCCTCGGGCGCCATAGGCTCGCCCCGACTGCTTCAGCTCTCGGGAATTGGGCCTGCAGACCATCTCTCGGGTCTTGGAATCAACGTGGTCTATGATCAGCCCAACGTCGGCGCCAATCTTCAGGACCATCTGGACCTCTATGCAATTTGCGAGGTCACAGGGCCTCACACTTATGATCGCTTCGCCAAGCTGCACCTCAGCGCGCTCGCCGGGCTGCAATATATCCTCACCCGCAAAGGACCCGTGGCTTCCAGCCTTTTTGAAACCGGTGGTTTCTGGTATGCGGATGAGAACGCCGAAACCCCTGACATTCAAATGCATCTGGGGCTTGGAACCGGGATCGAGGCAGGCGTTGCAACGATGCGCAATGGTGGCGTGACCCTGAACGCCTGCCATCTGCGCCCACGGTCCCGGGGAACAGTCAGGCTGCAATCGGGCAACCCCGATGATATGCCGCTGATCGACCCCAACTATCTGTCAGATCCCTATGATCGTGAAATGTCGATACGAGGTCTGAAGCTGGTTCAGGATATCCTGTCGCAATCCGCGTTGAGCAAATACATCCTCGCCGAGCGTCTGCCAGGACCGGATGTGAAGACAGACGAGGATTACTTCAACTTCATCTGCGTGCATTCAAAGACTTCGCACCATTGCGCCGGAACATGCCGGATGGGCGCCGATGATGGGGCCGTTCTGAACCCGCGACTTCAGTTCAATGGGATCGACGGGCTGCGGGTTGCGGATGCCTCGGTGATGCCGACCGTCAACTCCTCCAACACCAATGCCCCGACCATTATGATCGGCGAGAAAGCCGCTGACATGATCAAACAAGACCAAGGAATGACCATATGATCCGCCATATCGTATTGACCAAGTTCAAACCCGAAGTGTCCGAGGAAACCATCAAAGGCATCTACGATGGTTTGGCGGCTTTGGCCGATAAACTGCCTGGTGCTGCGAACTTCACCGGTGGGCGGTCCGAAAGCCCCGAACAGATCGAACGCGGCTATATGCACGGCTTTGTCATCGACTTTGACAGCTGGGGCGCATTGCAGACCTATGCCGATAACAAAGAGCACAAGGCTCTGGGCGGTCAGCTTGTGGCGAACGCCGTCGGCGGGATCGACGGCATTCTGGTTCTAGACCTAAACGTGTAGGTAGGAGGCAAAGGAGACCTGCACATGAAAAGCCGCCCCACCATTCTGGACGTCGCCAAACAGGCTGGCGTGTCGAAATCCACCGTCAGCCTTGTTTTGCAAGGTGCATCTTCGGTGAAGGATGAGACACGCGCCTCTGTACGGAAGGCGATGGCAGAGATCGGTTATGTCTATAACCGGTCGGCGGCGACGTTGCGGTCTTCTTCATCTGGTCTGATCGGGCTTGTTATCAACGATCTGCGCAACCCTTTCTTTACGGAGTTTGCTGCACTGTTCCAGATGGAGCTGGCACAGGCTGGTTTTGCAACAGTTCTTGCCAATTCGGATGAAGACCCAAAGCTGCAAAGCCAGATGATATCGTCATTGGTGGAACATGGCGTTTCGGGCTTCATCATCTCGCCCGCCTACGGTGACGAAGCCTCGACGCTGGCCGTTCTGGAGGCCGCCAACACCCCGACCCTTCAGGTCTTCCGCACACTTGAACCCGAAGGACGTACCTTTCCGCTGCTCGCGCCCGATTACCTGACCGGCGGGCGGTTGGCGGCGGAACACTTGATGGCTCAGGGCTGCAAGAAAATCGCTTTTCTCGGAGGTCTGGAAGGACGTCCCGTGACGCGCGAACGCATGGCCGGGTATCTTTCCGTCTTGGAAGAACACGGGCATGAACCCCTGATCCTGACCGGGCAGTCGACCCGCGCTTTTGGCAAGACCATGGCAGTGCAACTGCGCAAAGATCATCCGGGCGTGGACGGTGTCATCTGCTTTAACGATCTCGTTGCGCTAGGCGTTCTGGCCGCCTGCCCCGATCTTGGGATCAAGGCGGGCCGTGAACTGCGCGTGGTTGGGTTCGACGACATCGAAGACGGGCAGGACAGCTACCCGCCGCTGACGACCGTCAGTTGCAACATTCCCGATTTCGCCGCCTCAACCGCGCGGCAGATTGTTGCTTGGATCAAGGAAGGCAAGGCCCCACCCCCCGAATCCCGCAGCCCCGTGCGGTTGGTTATCCGCGCATCCAGCAGCGATTGAACAAAAGGACACTGACATGACTGAGGTAAAGGTTGCCGTTCTCGGCGCATCTGGCTGGATGGGAAAGACCCACACAATGGCCTATCAGAGCTTTCCTCACTTCTTCGGCAAAGAGGGTGGAACGGCCCGTGTTGTTGCGCTTGTCGAAGCGAACCCCGCAGCAGCCAAGGATCTGGCCTTTCGCGCACCGGGCGCAAAAATTCTTGGCGATTGGCAACAGGCCGTGAATGACCCCGATGTCGACTTGATCGACATCTGTCTGCCCGACAATTTGCACTACGATGTAGGCGGCACTTCTCGCCGGCAAGCATGTCTATTGCGAAAAACCTTTGGCGGACACAGCCGCACAGGCCCGCGAACTGGCAGATATCGCGCGTGAAAAGGGCCTGATCACCCGTGTCGGTCATTCGTTCCCCCGAAACCCGATCCATGACAGAGCAAAGGAAATCATTGACGCAGGCGAGATCGGAGAGATCAAACTGTTCAAGGCCTGCCAGCACATCG
>JAHDIS010000022.1 GCA_020630695.1 Paracoccaceae bacterium
GCCTTATGCCACTATCGTAGTTCCTGCTTACAACGCGACATCGACGTTGCCCCAGACTCTCAAATCATTGGTTTCGCAAACTTTTCGCGATCTGGAAATCGTTGTTGTAGACGATGGATCAATTGATGCGACCGCGCAGGTTACAAATGAATTCGCCATGCGCGACGATCGCATTCGGCTTGTCCGCCAATTCAACCGCGGGCTCGCAGGCGCGCGGAATAGCGGCATCGCCGCGGCCAAAGGTAGGGTCATTGGATTTTGCGATGCTGATGACATCTGGATGCCGGAAAAGCTGGCAACTCATGTGGCGCATCTGCAGGACAATCCCGAAGTGGGTCTCAGCTATTCCGGTTCGGCGATGATCGACAACGACGGTCAGCGCATCGGACATGCACAGCGACCAAAGTTGCGCGGTGTCACCGCCGCACATGTTTTCAAACGCAATCCGATTGGTAACGGGTCGGCCCTTGTTGCGCGCCGCGAGGCTCTCGAAGCGTTGGCATGGCGCCCGGCAACCGAGCTGCACCGCGATTGGGTCTTTGATGAAACCTTCCGCCAGTCCGAAGACATTGAATGCTGGTTGCGTCTGTGCCTGTCCACGGATTGGCTTGTCGAGGGTGTTCCCGGTCTTCTGACTGAATACCGCGTGAACCCGGATGGGTTGTCGGCAAACGTCAATGCACAGTTGGCGTCTTGGGAACGGATGGTCAGCAAGCTTCGTACATTGGCCCCTGAGTTCTTTGCCGAACACGAAGGGGCGGCGCGTGCCTATCAGTTGCGCTATCTCGCACGCCGCGCTGTGAGCAGCGGCGATGGCCACGCGGCACGTGACCTTGTTTCGCGTGCGTTCAACCAGTCCCGAACACCGCTGCTCGAAGAACCAATCCGCAGTGTGACCACCTTTGTGGCCGCTCATATGACAGCGCGGTTCGGTGATGCCCCGATCCGCCTTGCCCGTTCGTTGCTCCGCGCCGTGCGTTCCTGATTCAAGAAAGTGACAATTCAAATGACCAAGCTTCCCCAAATCCTTCATCTTGTTGACGACGCAACGCCGGGCGGTGTGACCCGTGTTCTGGAACACATTCGGACATGTCCGATGATGGCCGATGCCGGTGAACACATCGTGCAAACGGTATCGCCCAGAGGCCGCTTGCCACACTGCAATGCCGACATGATTGTCTCGCATCTCAGCATGAATTGGCGCCGTCTTCCTGCTTTGATCACCTTTCGCGCCCGTCATGCGGGTACCCCTTTGGTGCATGTGGAGCACAGCTACACCGAGGCGTTCACCATTCTGAACGTCAAATCCAAGCTGCGTTTCTTTACCATGTTGCGCACCGCCTATGCCCTTTTTGACACCGTTGTCGCCGTCAGCGCCGAGCAAGGCGCGTGGCTGAAGCGCCGCCGTCTTGTGTCTGAGCAGACCTTGCGCGTGATTGCGCCGGTCGTTCCGCTGGATCAGTTCCGCGCATTGAAGGCCCCAACCGGCAAGCCGCGTGTCATCGGAGCCATCGGACGGCTGCATCGTCAAAAGGGTTTTGATGTTCTGTTGCAGGCGTTCCGGTCGCTTCCTGATCGTGACATTGCTTTGCATGTCTATGGTGTGGGTCCTGAAGAGGACGCGTTGCGCGAGATTGCGAATGGTGATCCGCGCATCTGTTTCTATGGCTATTGTGACCGACCCGAGATTGTCATGAATGCGATCGACGTGGTCGCCATGCCATCACGCTGGGAAGCATTTGGTCTTGTCGCGCTCGAAGCCCGGGCTGCCGGACGGGGACTTGTGTGCACCGACATGGACGGTCTTTCCATGAGCGGTGGGGATGATGCCCGTTTTGTCAGAGGTCACAATATTCGCGACTGGACAAAAGTTCTGCAAGAAACGCTGGCTCAGGATGTGAATGCGGTTGCACCGGATCGGGTCGCTGGATGCGAAGCCGCATTTGCCGAGAACTGGCAGGGATTGATCGAGCACCATTTGCCGCAACAGTCCGTGCGCATCCGCAAAACCAAGAACGGCGCGGCTGGTTTGGCGGTCGTTTCCGCAAACTAAGTCGGTCTTCGACCTGCTTCCTCCTTTTCCGGGCTTTCCTGCTCAACTTTTGCCCGGCCTGTCCCGGCCCGCGTGCTTGCGCGGGCCGGGACCTTGCTCCAAAGAGGGTTTGAACACTCACAGGAGCCCTTGCATGTCCCTGCCGCGCAAAGATCTTTTCGA
The DNA here is from genome assembly GCA_020630695.1 of Paracoccaceae bacterium. GTDB lineage: Bacteria > Pseudomonadota > Alphaproteobacteria > Rhodobacterales > Rhodobacteraceae > Thalassococcus_A > Thalassococcus_A lentus. The sequence continues at coordinate 2,216 of JAHDIS010000022.1, forward strand.
CCTGCCTGAGGGCGTCATCTATCTGGATGGGAACTCGCTTGGCCCGCTGCCAAAATCAGCGTCCGATGCTGTGCAACGGGTGGTGCAGGATCAATGGGGCCAGCAACTGATCCGCGGATGGAATCTTTGCGGCTGGATGGATCAGCCATCGCGGGTTGGTGATCGGGTCGGTGCTTTGATCGGCGCAGAGCCCGGATCGGTGGTGATGGGTGACACGCTTTCGATCAAGGTCTTTCAGGCATTGGCCGCTGCGCTGCAAATGCGCCCTGACCGGCGCGTGATCCTGTCTGACACAGGGAACTTCCCAACAGATCTTTATATGGCCGAAGGTTTGATCGCGTTGAAGAACGCTGGGTATCAGCTGAAAACTGTTGCACCAGAAGACGTCGCAGACAGCATCGACGCAAGTGTCGCGGTGGTCATGCTGACCGAGGTCGATTACCGGACTGGTCGCAAACATGAGATGTCGGCAATCACGCGTGCAGCGCATGAGGCTGGTGCTGTGATGATCTGGGATCTTGCCCACAGTGCAGGCGCGCTCGAAGTGAAGCTGAAAGAATCCGGCTGCGAATTTGCCGTTGGATGTACGTACAAATACCTCAACGGTGGCCCGGGCGCGCCAGCCTTTATCTATGTGCGCCCTGATTTGGCGCCAGACATTCAGCCGGCTTTGGCAGGATGGCTGGGCCATGACGCCCCCTTTGCCTTTGAGCCGAATTACAGGGCTGGCCTAGGGATTGAACGCATGCGTGTGGGCACGCCGCCTGTTCTGCAAATGGCCGCGCTTGAGGCCGCACTGGATGCTTGGGATGGGGTTGATATGGCAGAATTGCGCAGCGCGTCGGTTGCCTTGTCTGATCTGTTCATTGCCGAAGTCGAAAAGCGTTGCCCGATGCTGCGATTGATCAGCCCGCGGGATGGAGCGCGGCGCGGCTCGCAGGTGTCCTTCGCTTTCGACAATGGCTATGCAGCGATGCAAGCCATCATCGATCGCGGCGTTATTGGTGATTTCCGCGCGCCGGATGTCATGCGATTTGGATTCACGCCGCTGTATATCGACGAAACCGATGTTCTGGCGGCAGCCGATATCATCGAAGAGGTAATGCGTGGCGATCTATGGGATCGCCCTGAGTACCACCAGAAATCCAGAGTGACCTGAAAAGGCTCCGGGTCAGCCTTCTTCGAGGACCTTGCGCGCAACGCGGAAGCATTCCAAGGCTTGCGGTACGCCGCAATAGATACCGACCACGTGGATAATCGCGCGGATTTCTTCGGGCGAAACACCGTTGTTGATTGCCCCACGGCAGTGGATTTCCCATTCGTGCATTTTGCCCAGTGCGCCGATCATTGACAGATTCATCATGGATCGCGTCTTGGCATCAATGACGTCGTCCCCCCAGCCAAAGCCCCAGCACCAAGCTGTCATGGCTTCCTGAAAGGGGCGGGTGAAATCATCTGCCGCAGCGAGGTTCTTTTCCACATACTCTGCGCCAAGGGTTGCCTTGCGCTGTTCCAAACCCTTCAGAAACAGGTCCTCATCAAAAGTGCTCATGCCTTAGCCTTTCAGTTTGATCGCGACGTTCTTGGTCTGAACGTAGTTCCAAAGAGCCTCGCGCCCCTTTTCTCTTCCGTAGCCCGATTGTCCGTATCCGCCGAACGGCGTTTCCACACCACCTGCATACCATTCGTTGACAAAAACCTGCCCGGCCCGAATTTTGCGGGCAGCCGTGGTTGCGCGGTCGAGGTCCGAGGTGAATACGCCGCCGACCAGACCATAAGGTGTGCCATTGGCGATTTCGATGGCCTGTTCATCTTCGGAAAAGCGCAGCACTGAAAGGACAGGGCCAAAGACCTCTTGCTGTGCAATGTCCATATCGGGCGTCACGTCTTTCAGAACCGTTGGCTCCAGAAATGCCCCCGGCCGGTTCAGCTTGTGACCACCAGTGACAGCTTTGGCCCCTTGGGCAACGGCCCGGGCGACCATCGCCTCTGCGCGGTCGCGTTGAGCGTCCGAAACCATGGCGCCCATCGTCGAACCAAACTCGGGCTGTTCCATTCCGGGAAGCACTTTCAAACCGTTCGCAACGCCTGCAATGCGTTCGACCAATTGATCGTGAACACTGTCATGCACGATGACGCGGCTCATGGCAGAGCAGACCTGCCCCGCGTTGAAAAAGATGCCCCAGCGCACGTCGTTTTCAAACGCCGCCAGATCAGCATCGCTGTGCACGATGGCCGCGGATTTCCCACCCAGTTCCAGAACGCAGGGCACTACGTTTTGTGCCGCTGCTGTCGCAATTGCGATCCCGGTCTGAACAGAACCGGTAAAGACGATTTGATTTACGTCAGGATGCGCGGTCAACGCCGCGCCTGCGGTGTGGCCCAATCCACAAAGAATGTTCACTGCCCCGGACGGCAGTCCGACAGCCTCGGCTGCCTGGGCGAACCATGCATTCGACAAAGGTGTCAGTTCAGGTGTCTTGATCACACAGGCATTGCCGGTGGCCAGCGCCGCCGACAGCGATCTGGCGGTCATTTCGATTGGGTAGTTCCATGGGATGATCTGCGCCGACACGCCAAAAGGTTCGTACGTCGTGAAGTCGAAATAGCCACGGCCCAGAGGGATGGAACGACCTTCGACGGTTTCAGCCTGATTGCCGTAGTATTCAAAATACCGCGCAGCGCCTTCGATCTCGATCCGAGATTCCCACAGCGGTTTGCCCTGTTCCTGTGTCAGGATCGGGGCGATTTCATCGATCTGCTCCAGAAGATAGCGCCCCATGGCTTGAACCATGCGCCCTCTCTCGACGGGGCGTAGATCACTTAGCGCACCGGATTGGTGTGCACGTTTGGCGGCCAAGACCGCGCGATCTACGTCTGCTGCGTCAGCCAGTGCATGCTGCGCCAGATGTTCGCCGGTTCCGGGGTTGGTGACATCGATACGGCCAGCGCCGCCGTCTACAAAGGCGCCGTCGATGTAGTTCTGCCAATAGTCTAACATGTGGGTCTCAATCGATGCTGATACAGGTGAGCGTAATGGGGTTGCATACGCCGATGAACCCGCCGCACCCGTTCTGGTGCGTCATCAATTTCGATATAGCGTCGTTTTTGAGGCTTCAGACCATCTGACATTGCCAAATTGGCGTGAAACGATCCCCCATCCCACCAGCTGTGCGCCGAAGGATCGCCTCCGGGTTCCCATGACAGGGCCTCAGGCAAATATGGGATGCCGACGGCCTCGCAGAACGCGGCAGTCATGGCCGCGGGATTTTCGAGAAGGTCATCACTGTCGATCACGGGAGGGGCTGCGCCCTGTAAGGCGGATAGCAGATCAAAGAGCGCGCGTTGTTCCGGGAAACCCACTTCCAACTCGTCAAAATCCGGCCATTTCGCATACATGGAACTGATGGTTTTTGCCGGGTCCCGGATCAGGAAGGCATGGGTGAAATTCGCTAGAAAGTCCGGCGTCCACATGTGGTTGATGTAATGTGGAAAGTCTTTGATGAAGACCGGCCCGCGCTGGGCGCGGGTTTTTATGTCGTCCCAGACGCTTTCTATGGTCAGGCCGGGTGTTGTTTTTTCACCAGCCCTAAAGCGCGGCCAAAGTGGGTCTTCACCCTGATACCACGCTTCGCCAAAAGGTTCGTGCAGGCAATCGAGATCGCCACGTTGGCGCATCATCCATTCAAAAGCGGTGGATGTGGATCGTGGCACGGCCCAAAGCGCGACAATTTTATGCATGAAGGCTCTCCAGAAGCTGGCTTTGCGGTGTCGTTGGGGCGATGCCAAGGTCTTTCATGATCCGCCAATACAATGCGGTGTCATGTCCGATGACAGGCTTCCCAAGTCGGGCTTCCAGATTGCGGGCCAAATGTAGCGGACGCTGAGGCAGTCCGTTCGGACCGCTTCTGAAATTGCACATGCCGTTGATCAGATATGCATCTGCCTTGGGCGCTTGCTCGGCGACATATTCGAAACTTTTATCGAAGAGCGCACCGCCAAAAATCCATCGTTTTTCGTTCACGGCCTCTTGGCTCTGGAACCAGCCCTGATCCACGAAGTTCCCGGCCCACAGTACGTCAAAGCCGGCCTCTTTCAGAAACCCCGCTGTTCCCTGCCACCATTCGGGCCAGTGATAGGCAGCGTTGAGCGCAACTTTTTCCACATTCATGGCACGGAGCGCTTCGATCATGGCGTAGCCAGCCATGTGAAACCGCGTTTGATACTTGTCGGACAGGGCTTCGCAATGGCGGCGTATCCCTTCTACGCCCAGACCGCTGGCATGCACCCAGTTCGACCCGACCTGTCCACATACATCAACGCCATTGCGCGACATGCAGTGCACGAAATCTTCGAGCATCCCAAAGTTCTGTTTCCGTTGATCCAGTCCGTGAACGTAGTCAGGAACGTGCAGCATCCAGCCGTGCACGCCGACCGTTTCAGGACACATGCGCAGGAAGTCAGAGGGTGCTGCATCAAAATCAAAGGGTGGGCAGGTAAATCCGACCTGATGCGGGAAAAGCTTTTGCTCGGGCGTCCAGTACGACGGCATCATGTCGGATCTCCTTCTGCATCAGCCGAGGCTTGATGCTTTGGCAGCCCATCATGGATTGCGACCCACTGTAGGCGTTCAGCCCAGTGATAGTGCGCTTCGGGGATGAACGCCGAGGCATCGTCGAGAGTTGCTGCATAGAGATGCGTTTCTTCCGGCCATTGATCGCTTTGATAAGTCATATGGGTTCCGCACGCGGGGCAGAATTGCCGCCGTACGCTGCCGCCGCTTGAAAACACATCGCTCAGTTGCCCGGTCCATGTCACGGCTTGGCGTTCGAGCCCGAAAAAGGCGTTCATGGGCGCTGAGGTGGCCCGGCGGCAGCTTTCGCAATGACAGATGCCTGCCCATAGAATTGACCCCTTGGCATGCCAAGTGACTTTGCCGCAGGAACACCGTCCGCTCAGTTCAGCCATCGATTGCCTCTCTCATCCAGCGCTGCAAATGCATGATCGAATGTTCGGAATTCACGCCACACCCCGGATCAACAACCAGAGGTCCCGGCACGTAGCCGCGGGATTTCAGGCCCCGCTGCACGGATTCTACCAGATGAATATCTTCTTCGACTGTCGTGGCGCGGTCTTGTTGCGCCATCCTGCGAACGGTTTCGTCATCAAAGCCGCCAACCGAATACCACCCGCGCCAAACCACAACATGGCCTGCGTCCACGGCACGCCAGTGATAGGTGTTCAGCAGGTTGCCGGGATAGACCTGAAAGGAAAACATCGGCCAGAGAAACCAACTGGAATATTTGTCGTTGTTTTCAAAACCGCTGTGAATGTCATAGGTCATTTGAGATAGATCGTTGCACTCGGTCGTGTGACGCAGGCAATGACCCTGAGGCTGGATGTCATAGGTTTCGGGACGAACCACACCGGTGGCAAAGGTTGGATGATTCAGGCTGCAATGGTAGCATTCGGAATAGTTCTCGACCGAGACTTTCCAATTGCAGTTCTCGGGAATTTCCACCCATTCGAGCGGTTTGAGATCGGCCCAATTGGGCACGAAGCTCTCCAATTCGGCCCGCGCACCGGGAAACCAGTCATCCATTGGGGCTGCGTTGGAATCCAGGTTCACAAAGACAAAGCCGAGAAACACTTCGGTCCGGATTTCGGTCAGGCAGATTTGCGATTTGTCGAATCCGGGCACCGATTTGGAGTTGGGCGCCGCCCGCAGCGCACCCGTCAACTCGTAGGTCCAGGCGTGATAGGGGCAAACCACTACCCGCGTTGACCCTTCACCGCTGACAAGCTGGTGAGCCCGATGCTGGCAGACGTTGTAGAATGTTCGGATCGTGCCATCGCGCCCCTTGATTGAAAACAGGCTTTCATCGCCAAGATCGAAGGCAACGTAATCGCCTGGGTTTTCCAATTGGCTGCTGTGGCAGGCGAATTGCCACGTGTTGGCCAATAGACCGGCTTTTTCGATCTCAAAGACCTTGGGATCAGTGTAATATCGCGCCTCAAGCGATCTCAGAGGCTTGGACATGTCGTTCATTCAGGATCCTCCGCATAGATGCCGAGTTGGTGCCTGCGCCGATGAAACTTTTCGACCCGTGTCACGATTTCATCACTGGCGACGGCGATGACAAAACTGAGCAGCGTTTCCAACAATGCGACCGTTGAAACCGACGATGGGAAAAACTGCGGTGTGTCTGCGGCAACGACAAAGGCATGATCCGCAGCCCGGATGATTGGGCTGGCTGGGCTGTCTGATATGCCAATGATCGTCATACCCTGTTCGCGCGCGACTTCGACCGCTTCAATCACCTCGGCTCGATATGGCCTGCAGGTCATGGCGATCAGCACGTCGCTTTGGTTGGCCCAGGCCAGATCATCAATCGCGGTTGAACCAGGCCGTGGGATTGCATGGAATTGCGTCATCCCTGTCGAGGCCAGATAGGTGAAATTGCGCGCGTTCGCGTTGTTCACCCCAACGCCTAGTGTATAGACATGACGGCTGTTCCAGACTGCCTCGGCCGCAGCCCGCATGGCGTCGGCATCGATCGCAGCAAATGTATCTTCGAGATTGCGGATTGCACCTTCGGCCATATCGGCAAATAGGCCGCCCAGATCCCCCGACTTGCGAATATCCTGTAGCCATCTGGCCCGATCAGGAAAGCTGGCAGCGCCGTTGCGGATCGCTTCGCGGAAAGGCGCGCGAAAGTCCTCGTAACCTTCAAAGCCGACCTGCCGGGCCATTCTCACAAAGGTGTTGGGTTTGACCTTGGCGGCCTGCGCGATCTCCCGCACGGTAGAGACGCCCACGTCATGCGGGTTTTCCAGAACATAGGTGGCTGCCTTGCGGGCCTCGGGTGTGAGATCGCCGAGTTCGTCAGCGAGTCGTTCGAGAATGGAATTTGATACAGTTGTGTCATTCATGATTGACGATGGTACATTTGTCCTACTAGCGTGTCGAGCGAAAACGCAAACCGGAAGGATTCGTTGTGGTAGCTGAATTTCCGACGCAGGCGCGTGTGGTGATTGTGGGCGGTGGCGTCATGGGGGTGGGCCTGGCCTATCATCTTGGCCACGAAGGCTGGGGCGCTGATACCGTCCTTTTGGAAAAGGCTGAGCTGACTTCGGGCAGCACCTGGCACGCAGCGGGGCAGATCACGCATTCAACGTCCAGTTTTGGATTGGGAAAATGCGTCGACTACAACATTGGGCTCTACTCCGGTGCCTTGGAGGCAGAGACCGGTCAGGCGGTCACTTGGCATGGTTGTGGCTCCTTTCGGCTGGCCTATACCGAAGACGAAATGGACTGGTTGCGGCACACGCTTTCCGTCGGGCGTGCGTTGGGGTTCAATATCGAACTGGTTGGGCCGGACCGGATCGCCGAGTTGCATCCGTTTTACAATCTCGATGGTGTACTGGGCGCTTTGCACACGCCTGATGATGGCCATGTGGACCCGACCAATGTGACCATGTCCATGGCCGCTGGCGCCCGTCAGAAAGGGGTGCGGATTTTCCGCAATTGTCGCGCGACGAACATCACGCAGGCTACCAATGGTGAGTGGATCGTCGAAACGGCGCGCGGCACCATAACCTGCGAACATGTGGTTAATGCAGGTGGAACATATGCGCGCCAAATGGGGGAATGGTCGGGTCTTCAATTGCCCATGACTTCCATGACGCACCATTATTTCGTCACCGAACCCGTGCCGGAGTTCGAAGCGCTGGATCGGGAACTGCCTGTCATACGCGATGACAAGAAAGTCTCGGGTTACATCCGCATGGAGCAAAAGCGCGGGTTGATCGGAATCTACGAGAAAGAGAACCCGAACTCGGTCTGGCACGATCATTGTCCGTGGGACTACGAAAACTGGCTGTTTGATGCCGACTATGATCGGGTGATGCCCTATCTCGAAGAGAGCCTGAATCGGATGCCGATCTTTTCGGAACTGGGTATTCAGCGCGAGGTGCATGGCGCGATCAGTCATCCCCCGGACGGCAACCCGTTGATCGGCCCCGCGCCGGGTGTGCGCAACTATTGGTGTTGCTGCGGCACGCAGATCGGTATCGGTTGGGGGCCGGGTCTGACCCGCGAACTTGCCCGTTGGATGGTGCACGGATCCGCAGACATCTCCATGCGCGACTACGACCCACGCCGCTTTGGTGGCTACGCGACAAAAGAGTGGCAGGTCATCAAAGCCGAAGAGGACTACTGCCTTCGCCACGAGATCCCGTTTCCACATTTCAACAGGCTGGCCGGGCGACCGATCAAGCCTTCTCCGCTGCACGATGTCTTGAAGTCCAAAGGCGCGGTACACGAAGAGGTCTACGGTTTTGAGCGCCCCAGGTTCTTTGCCAGAGGGATCGCGCAGGAGGACCACTATTCGTTCAACAGAACGCCAGTGGATGACATGGTCGCTGCCGAGGTGCGCGCCGTGCGTGAACGGGTTGGTTTGATTGATGTGACGGCTTTCACCAAGGTCGAAGTGGCAGGGCCAGACGCCTATGCCTTGCTGGACCGCTTGGTTGCCAATCGAATGCCACAGAAAAACGGGTCTATTACCTTGACCCACATGCTCAACCGGCGTGGGCGTATTGAATTGGAGACAACGATTGTTCGGATGGCAGATGACCGGTTCTATCTGGTTTGCGCAGCCTTTTTTGAACAACGTCTTCTAGACCATCTTGCGCAGCATCGAGCCGGCGAAGATGTACAGGTCACGACGCTGTCAGAAGCCTGGTCCGCTCTGGCGCTCAACGGCCCGAAGGCCCGGGATGTGCTGGGCGCGTGCACTGATGCTGACCTGTCCAATGCCGGTTTTCGCTGGTTGTCCGCGCAACAGATTTCTGTTGCCGGTCATCAGGTCTGGGCGATGCGCGTGTCTTACGCCGGCGAATTGGGTTGGGAACTGCATATGCCCAATGCGGCCTGCCTTGATGTCTACAACGCGCTGTGGGCAGCAGGTGAGCCGCACGGCATTGCGGACTACGGCAGCTTCGCAATGAATGTGCTGCGCATGGAAAAGGGCTTCAAGGGTGCAGGCGAGTTGACCAATGAAGTCACGCTGGCCGAGGCTGATGTCCTTCGATTTGCCCGTCAAGATAAAGCGTTCCTTGGTAAAGCTGAGACCTTCAATACTGAAATGCCATGGGTTTGTGCGTATCTGGAAATAGAGCCTGACGGGATCGCTGACGGTCACGGCGGCGAAGCCGTTTTGCAGGGCGGTCACGTGGTCGGCTCGACGGCTTCGGTGGCTTATGGGCATACGGTCGAAAAGATATTGGCCTTTGCCTATGTCAAACCCAGCGCTGCGCAGGCCGGAACGATTCTTGAGGTTTTGATCCATGGCAAACCGCGTGCGGCCCGCGTTTTGTCAGAGCCAGCATATGATCCTCAAAGCCTGTTGCCGCGAACGGATGCGGTGCAGGAGGCGGCAGAATGAGTGGTGCGCAACCAACAATGGGTGCCATGGTTACGATGGGCCATGGCGATCTAGACCAAATGGTCTGGCATGACGCATGGCCGCGACCAGACCCTGCTGCCGGAGAGGTTTTGATCAAGGTCGGCGCGTGCGGGTTGAACAACACCGACGTGAATACCCGGTCTGGCTGGTATTCAAAGGCAGTCACCGCTCCGACGACAGGCGGGGCGTTCGAGGCCGTGAATGAAGAGGATCCGACCTGGGGCGGCGCACCGATTTCCTTTCCGCGGATACAGGGTGCCGACGTTTGCGGTGAGATCGTTGGCGTCGGTGCCGGGGTGAACCCGGGCCGTATCGGAGAACGCGTCATCACGGACAATTGGCTCAGGGATCCGGACGACCCCCAGGACATGAACAAGACCGGCTATTTCGGATCGGAGCGGGATGGTGGATTTGCCGAGTTCACAACGATCCCCGCCCAGAACGCCATTCCGATCCAGTCGGAGCTGAGCGATGCCGAGCTTGCCACGTTCTCTTGTTCCTACTCAACGGCCGAGGGCATGTTGAGCCGGGCCAACGTCACCAAAGATGACACCGTTTTGGTGCCGGGTGCGTCGGGCGGAGTCGGTGGTGCGCTGGTCCAACTGGCCAAGAGGCGCGGCGCTCGTGTCATCGCAATGGCATCCGAGCCAAAACATCCCGAGGTTGCCCGGCTGGGACCGGATCGGATTCTGCCAAGGGACCCGGATGACTTGCGTAGCGCGCTTGGCGACGAGAAGGTCACCGTTGTTGCGGATATCGTAGGCGGCTCATACTGGCCAACCCTGATCGATGTCCTGGAAAGGGGTGGGCGCTACACGTGTTCCGGTGCCATCGCAGGGCCGATGGTCAATCTTGATCTGCGTACATTCTACCTGCGTGATCTGACCTTTACCGGCTCAACAATTATTGCGCCCGAGGTGACCCGGAATTTGGTCAAATATATCGAAGCCGGTGAGATCCAGCCAGCACTGGCCGCCACCTATGGTCTGCGCGATCTGCGCGACGCACAGGCGGCCTTCATCGCGAAAGAACACACTGGCAATATCGTGGTACTCCCGTGAAAATCACCCGCATCCGCATCTTCAAGACAGATTTGCCCTACGTTGGTGGGGCCTATGTCTGGGGGGCGGGCAACGCAATTGAGACGGCCAAGGCAAGCGTCGTTGTCATAGATACAGACGCAGGTCTGCAAGGCTGTGGTGAATTCACCCCTTGTGGCGAAAACTACATGGTCGCCCATTCCGAGGGTGTCGAAGCCTTTGCCCGGCTGGCGGCGCCTGTTTTGCTGGGTGAAGACCCCCGACAAGTGGCCCGGATTGAGCGGATCATGGATCATGTGGTTCAGGGGCATGGCTATGCCAAAGCCCCGTTTGATGCGGCCTGCTGGGATATTCTCGGACAGGCCTGCGGGCAACCAGTGTGGATGCTGCTCGGCGGCAAACTGACAGACGGAGCGCCGATGTACCGGGTTGCGCCACAAAAGGCGACGCAGGACACCCTGGCCGAAATGCAGCGCTACCGCGCAGAGGGTTATCGACAGTTTCAGATCAAGGTTGGTAGTGATTGGGCTTCGGATATTGACCGGATTCATGCGGGGGTTGCCTTGCTAGAGCCGGGAGAGAAAGCCATGGCAGACGCCAATCAAGGATGGCGTGTGGACAATGCGATCCGCGTGGCAAGGGCAACGCCGGAACTGGACTTTATCCTAGAGCAGCCTTGTAGAACCTACGAAGAATGCCAGCAGGTTCGCCGGGTGGCCCAGCAACCTATGAAACTTGATGAATGCGTGTCGGGCATGGCGGCCGCGCAACGTATCGTGGCGGACCGGGGTGCCGAAATTTGCTGTCTCAAGATTTCCAACTTGGGGGGGCTGTCAAAGGCACGCCGGGTCAGGGAATTTCTGATCGAAAATCGCATCGCCGTTGTCAGCGAAGACAGCTGGGGCGGAGAGATTGCCACGGCTGCTGTGGCTCATTTTGCGACCTCCACACCGGAGGAGTATCTGCAGAACACGACGGATTTGATGAACTACAATACTGCTTCGACCGGGATCGGCGGCGCGGTAGCGAAAGACGGCAAGTTGTATGCGCCGGACGTGTCCGGAATGGGCGTCGTTGCGGATTTCGAGAGTCTTGGCACCCCAATAGCGGAGTATGCGCTATGAAGATTACACGTGTGTCTGTTTTTCAAACGGATTTGCCGCTGGAGCATCCTTATTGGTTGTCTGGCGGTCGTCTGAAGTTTGAATGCCTTGATGCCACAATCGTCAAAGTCGAGACCGACGCTGGCATCACGGGCTGGGGCGAAGGTACGCCGTGGGGGCATACATATGTTCCCGCGCATGGGCCCGGTATCCGGGCCGGGATCGAAACCATGGCCCCCTTCATCATCGGGCTTGATCCGCGCAGGGTGCTGGATGTGGAGCGGGCGATGGACCTTGCCTTGCCGGGCCACCTATATGCCAAGAGCCCGATCGACATGGCTTGCTGGGATATTGCGGGGCAGGCTGCGGGCCAGCCGATCGCCGACTTGATGGGCGGTGGATCCCGCACACCGCGGCCCATTGCATCCTCTGTTGGCGCCAAGACAGTTGACGAAACCCGCGCCGTCATCGACCGCTATCGCCAGCGCGGTTATATCGCCCATTCCGTCAAGATCGGCGGAGACGTCAAGCGTGACATCGAACGCATCCGGGATGTCGAGTCCCTGCGCAATCCCGGCGACATCGTTCTTTACGATGTGAACCGTGGGTGGACGCGTCAGCAGGCTCTGCGCGTGATGAGCGCCGTGGAAGATCTCAATGTTATGGTGGAGCAGCCCTGCGAGACGCTTGATGATATCGCAGCGATTTCAAACAAGCATGCCAGCCCGGTCTCGGTCGATGAAAGTCTTGTAACATTGCAGGATGCCGCCCGGATTGCCCGCGAAGGCATTGCTGAAATCTTTGGTATCAAGCTCAATCGTGTTGGCGGGCTGACAAAGGCGGCGCGTATGCGTGACATCGCCTTGGCGCACGGAATAGACATGTTCGTCATGGCTACAGGCGGGTCTGTCTTGGCTGATACAGAGGCGCTGCATCTGGCGGCGACGATCCCGGACGACAATTGTTATGCGGTTTGGGCCTGTCAGGACATGATCACAGCTGAGATTGCTGGTGGGCGTGGACCGCGCAACATTGACGGGCATTTGCATCTACCCGAAGCGCCGGGTCTGGGTGTTCATCCCGACGAAGACACTTTGGGCGATCCTGTCGGGGTCTATGCAGCGTGACGCTGGCGACGGCAGAATCCGGGGCATGTCCCGAGCAACGGGTGCGCGACTTGCTTGCAGAACTGGTGCGGACTGCGGATGCCGCAGGGGACTTGGACCTGTGCCTATCTTCTTTCGAATGGTGCGCCGAAGAACCCAGATATCTGCCAGCCTGCCGGCAGATCGAGGGGGCAACCGGTGTCACGCCTGTCATCGACGCGCTGAAGAACACTGTGGGTTTTCTGCGTTGGCAACAAACATATGGGCTTCAGGATGGCATGTCACAGGGGTGGCTTGATGACTACGGCTGGGCGCATCTGGTGTCGCCCGACGGTCCAATCGTTTCCGCTTCCCTGCGCATCGCCATAGCGATTTGGGGCGCTGGCTATACTTATCCGGCCCATGCGCATGGGCCCAAAGAAACCTATGTGATCCTGTCAGGCGATGCCGTGTTTGACAGCGCGGGCCGTCCGAAGCGCCGGGTTGGTCCGGGGGATTTAGTGCATCACGCCCCTTGGCAAACCCATGGCTTTGCCGTTGGCGACACACCCTTGATCGTTGGCACGATCTGGCAAGGCGAGGGTTTGCTGCAAAAGTCACGATTGGAGGGTCCGGACAGATGAAGATCAAGAAGCTGTCATTGTGGTCCGTCGCGCTGACCAGTCACGAAACTTACTACATGGCCGAAGGCAAGACCTGCGCCACTGTCGAAAGCCATGTGCTCTGTCTGGAAACGGACAATGGTTTTAGAGGTTGGGGTGAAGTCTGTCCAATCCCGCACTATCTGCCGGCTTTTGCCAAGGGTGTTCCAAGCGCAGTTGCAGAAATGGCCCCTGAGATACTGGGCATAACCCCATTGGGGGTGGATGCTCCGATGCGCAAGCTGGATGGTTTTCTGGTTGGGCACGCACATGCCAAATCGATTGTGGATATGGCTTTGTGGGATCTGTTCGGAAAGGCGGTAGACTTGCCGCTCTATGCGCTGCTGGGCGGTCGCACGCACCGGGACATGCCGATTTATCATTCCATTACTTGCGTTGACCCCGATGACATGGCGCGGATGGCCAAAGAAGCCTATGCGACCGGAATTCGGCAGTTTCAGGTCAAACTGGGTGCCGATGCCGATTGGCAGACGGATGCAGAACGGTTGATCAAAGTGCGCGATGCCGTGGGGTCTGGTCCTTTGGTCTACGGTGATTGGAATTGCGGCGCGACCAAGCTGCAAGCAACCCGGACCGGGCGGGCCGTTCAACATCTGGATGTCATGTTGGAGCAGCCCTGTAAAACGCTGGAAGACTGCGCAGCCGTGCGGCAGGCAACGGGATTGCCGATGAAAATAGACGAATGCGCCTACGATCAGGCCAGCCTGATGCGGGCCGCTGAGTTGGGCTGTCTGGATGCAGTTGCGCTCAAACTGTCAAAGTTTGGCGGTCTTTCTGCCATGCGCCGGGCGCGGGATCTGACTGTGCATCTTGGCGCAGAGATTTGCGCGGAATGCACCTGGGGTTCCGATATTGTTATGGCCGCCTCGTTGCACTTTGCGGCTTCGACACCGCAGGGCGCGTTGTTGAATGTCTGTGACCTGTCGCACTACGTGGCACCCCGGATCGGACCGATGGCTCCTGTTCGCAAGGGTGGTCGCATCGCGCCGCCCGAAGGGGCGGGTTTGGGGGTTGAACCTGACATGTCTGTGCTCGGTCAACCAATTCTGGAGATTTCGTGACATGCAGAAGTTACTGACCCAAGCGGAATGGATTGAGCGCGCACAGGCTGTGTTGCCGGCGGGTGGGTTTGGCAATTTTGATCCGGGCATCATCATTGCGCGCGGACAGGGCAGCCGTGTCTGGGACGAAAATGACCGCGAATATGTCGACTACCTGATTGGTTCTGGCCCCATGCTGCTGGGGCACGGGCACCCGGAAGTCATGGAAGCTGTTCTAGAGCAACTGCCAAAAGGCATGACCTTTTTCGCCAACAACAGCAAAGGCATTGAACTGGCCGAAGCCATCGTGGATGCGGTGGCTTGCTGCGAACAGGTTCGGTTTGTTGCGTCCGGCGGCGAAGCTGACATGTACGCCATGCGGTTGGCGCGGGCCTACACGGGGCGGACCAAAATCCTGAAGTTCGAAGGCGGCTATCATGGCATGAGCGCTGAGGCTCAGATGAGCCTTGCACCCAATGCACGGGTGAACTTTCCCCAAGCAGTTCCTGACAGCGCGGGTATCCCCCAAGGCGTGGCCGATCAAATGTTGATCGCGCCGTACAATGATCTGGCGGCTGTCGAAATGCTGCTGGCGGAAAACCCGGATGTCGCAGCGATCATAGTCGAGCCTTTGCAACGCATCATTCCTGCGTTGCCCGGATATTTGCAGGGGCTTCGCAGACTGTGCACCCAGTATGGGGTTCTGTTGATATTCGATGAAATCGTGACAGGATTTCGATTGGCCTATGGCGGGGCGCAGGAGCGATATGGCGTGACGCCGGATATCTGCACATTGGGCAAGATCATTGGCGGTGGATTTCCATTGGCGGCGCTGGGCGCCAGCGCGGAAATCATGAAGCATTTCGACAAGTCTGTTGTCGGCGCTGCTGATTGGCTGATGCAACTGGGAACCCTGTCCGGAAATCCGGTCGCATCGGCGGCAGGCTTGAAGACGATGGAGGTGCTCAGGCGGGATGGGGCATATGCGCAATTGCGAAACAACGGCGAGCAGTTGCAAAACATGTTGTCTTCTGCGCTGACCAAAGCGGGCCTGGCGCATCAGATCTGCGGGGACGAAACGCTTTTCGATGTCTATTTCACCGGGCAGGCCTGCACGGATTATCGAAACGCCCGGCACGACGATCCCGCCGTCAATGAACGCTTTAATCAGGTCTTGCGTGACAATGGCGTATTCAAGTCGCCCGGCAAACTCTATCCGTCCTTGGCCCTGACCGATGATGATTTTGAACTGACAAACCAAGCGATCCAGCGGGCTGTTCAATCGATTGGAGAGATGCAGTTAGACGCTTGATCAAGGTGTGGGACACCCGGGGCATTGAGCGACCGGGTGTTCCATATTGTGTCGTGCGCGGATTAGGCGACGTTCTTTGCGTCGCGAAGTGTCGCGGCGCCACCGGCTTCGGCAAATCCCTTTGGGATTTGAAGATCGTCCAGCGTTGCTGCGCGCTTTTTCAAGGCCCGGCCGATCACAACGCGGCTGATCTCTGTTGTTCCGTCCACGATCCGCAGCATTTGTGACAGGCGGGACAAACGGTCCAGACCATAGGGTTGTAGCAAGCCCATGCCGCCCAGCACCTGCGTGCAGGTATTGGCTGCTTTGACGGCTGCATCCGGAACAAAGCGTTTTGCATGGGCGGCCATCAAAGGACCTTCGGGCGTGCCAAGTGCTGCTGCGGCTTTGCGATACAGCAGTTGCGAGACTTCGAGATCCGTGGCGACTTCGCCCAGCATCCATTGAATGCCGTCGAGATCGAGGTTCTTGCCGCCAAACATCTTGCGGTTTTTTGAATAGGCCAGCGCCGTATCCAAAGCAGACTGCATCAGGCCACAACATCCGGAGGCAATGGATACCCGGGCAATGTCGATGGCCATCAAAGACCCCTGCAAACCCTGGCCGACGGGCAGAATGATGTTTTCTTCGCTGACCACGACGTCATGCATGTACATCTCTGACATGGGCAGGAAATTGTACGAGGGTGTTTGGTACTTCGGCCCAAAACTCAGGCCATGACTGTCGGCAGGAATGGCAATCATGGCCATGTCGTGGTGGCCCTGCTCATCTGTCGTTTTCACGACGGTGAAATAGATGTCTGCTTCGCCTGCCAGACTGACCCAAGCTTTTGCGCCATTGATCGTCCAGGTGCCGTCGCCGTTTATCGTGGCCTTGGTTTGCATCTGAACCGGGTCAGAGCCGGACTGAGGTTCTGTCAGAGCGAAATTGGCCAGCTTGCGACCCGAAGTCAGATCGCGTGCCCAAGTTTCCTTGAATGCGTCAGTGCCGTAGCCGCAACCTGCGAAGGTGCAGATGTTGTGCATGGAAAGTGCAAAGGCATAAGCGCCGTCACCCAGTCCAAGCTGTTCATAAATCTGAATGCCTTCGGAGAGCGGCAGTCCCTGACCACCGAGTTCTTCGGGTGCATAGAGGCCCGTCAGGCCTGCGGCCCCAGCCAGATCAGAGGCGGCACGTGGCCAAACGCCAGCAGCGTTCCATGCGTCGACATTGGGCAAGATCACTTGTTTGGCGTGATCGTTTGCGGCTTGTAGCAGGGCGTTAAGCTTGTCGGACATGTCTTGCGTCGACTCCTGTGATATTGTCGAAAGCCGCCACTGATATACGGTCTCAGCGGCAGTTAATAATTGTGATTGCGCAGAAATTTCCGTAAAAATCCCTGTATTTTGCCAAAGTATGCAGAGAAAAGCCCTTTTGAAATCTCTTGCCGTGACAATCCATTGTCCAAAAGTGACAAAAATTCAGCGCTTGCGGAACGATCTTCTGTATGACGTTGGCGTGCTGCCGGTCCACCTTTGAAAGGCACGATGAAAATTTGCGGCAGATGAAAACCCAACGCCCTGCGCGATCGTTTCCACACTTTTGAATCCGGATTGCAGATCTCGGATTGCGATGTCACGCCGGAGCGCATCCTTGATGCCCTGAAAGGATGTTCCATCTGCATCCAGTCGCCGGATCAGTGTCCGTGGTGTCATATTCATGACGCGCGCTGTCCGCTCCAGAGTCGCATCGCTCCAATCGCTCTGGCTGAGCAAAGTACGAACCCGCAAGGACTGGGTGTGCTCACGAGAACTGGTAAACACCCAGTCCCTCGGCGCGTTCTTCAGAAAGTCGTTCAGGTCTGCCGGGCTGCGAGGTTCAACCGGACCAAAGGCACTGGGGTCGAACGTCATGCATGTGTTGGCTTGGCCAAACTGAATGGCTGCGGGGAAGATAATGGCATAGTCCTGATCAAAGTCAGGCCGATCAAAAACGAAATCGACCCCTTTGATTGGCACTTCGTGTCCAGCCAGCCATGACAAAAGCCCATGGGCAAGCTTCAGGATCAGCATGTGACCAAAGCGCTGAACGGGCGCATTGTCGTGTGGTTGTAGATGCAGCTGTACGAGATTGTCGGTTTCTGTCAGTCTGAACTGGTAGTCATCCAATAGCAGGTTCCAGAACGTCGAAAAACGGTAGAGCGCGGCGGGCAGAGAGCGCGCTTCGCGAACGGATGTCAGCAAATGCTGAAGCGCGCGGGGTCGGATCGGGCGGCTCCAGAGGCCCATCATTTCGTCGCCGGTTTCAACGGCGGCCAGTTGATACAGACAGACGATTTGATCCAGCGTGACCCGCCCATAGAGTTGCCCGGTCTCTGCGATCAGATCGGAACGCTGGATCAGCGATTTGTATTGCGCGTCCGAACACAGCGCCCGCAAAGCGATCAGCCAGTCTTCTATGAACTGGCTTGAAACGGTTGATAGGATGGTCGGTCGATCCTGCGTCATGACCCGTATTGCGCTACCACTGAACTTTGGGAAATGCCGCAAAAATGTGCAGCTTCCGCTTTTTGCACAGGCTGATTGCCTTTCGGTTGGTGGTTTTGCCGCAATTGCGTTGCATCTGATTTCTGTTTTTTGCCACTGCACCGCTATGGCAGAAAAACTAACAGTCGTCGTGGTCGAAGAAGACCGAGACCGTGCGCTTGGGATCGTAGATGCACTTACGGCCGCAGAAGATTGCGATGTTTTCGTGATCGGAAATGCCAGCGGCCTCGCACGGAAGATTGCGGCCCATGTGCCGGACATTGTCCTGATCGACATCGACAATCCAACACGGGACATGATGGAGGAACTGACGCTGGCCTCCGGTCCCTTGGATCGGCCGGTCGCGATGTTCGTGTCCGGTGCCGCGGGCGGACTTGCGCAGGCGGCCATCGAAGCTGGCGTGTCGGCCTATGTTGTCGATGGACTGTCGCCCGAACGGATTAAACCGGTGATGGATACGGCAATTGCGCGGTTTTCCATGGTCCGGCAAATGCGCAACGAATTGGCTGAAACGCGCCGCGCGCTGGAAGAGCGCAAGGTGATTGATCGTGCCAAGGGGCTTTTGATGAAGGCCAAAGGCATCGACGAAGACGCGGCCTATGCCTTGCTGCGCAAGACAGCGATGGATCAGGGAAGGCGCGTGGCAGACGTTGCCGAAGCGCTTGTGACTGCGTCGGGGTTGTTGGGATGAAGACAGTTTCGATACCTGTCGCATATGTGCCGCTCGTGGATGCGGCACCGCTGATTGTTGCGCATGAAATGGGATTTGCCGAAGCAGAGGGCATCGCGCTCGATTTGATTGCCGCGCCTTCCTGGTCGTCGGTTCGGGACATGCTGGCCTTTGGCCGCGTTGATGCCGCGCATATGCTGTCCCCGATCCCAATAGCCATGGCGATGCACCTTGGCGGGGTTTCGACACCCTTGTCGGCGGTTTCCGTCATGTCCGTGAATGGCAATGTTATCGGTGTTGGAAACGCGCTTGAGAATGCATTGCGGGCAAAGGGCTATGGATTTGACTTTGCCGATCCGATCGCCGCAGCGCGCGCGCTGGCGTCGGTGCAAAAGCGCCCTTTGACATTCGGCGTGCCGTTTCCCTTCTCGATGCATGTCGAATTGCTGAATTATTGGGGCGAGGCTACGCAGATTGCAGATCAGGGGATCGAAATCCGGACAGTGCCGCCACCTCTGATGGCCAGCGCATTGGCTGCCGGAGACGTTGATGCCTTTTGTGTTGGCGAGCCGTGGGGGTCGGTAGCTGTCGAACAGGGCGTTGGTGCGCTGCTATTGCCTGGCAAAGCCATTTGGAATTTCGCACCAGAAAAAGTTCTGGCAACCCGCAGTGACTGGGCCGACACCGAACCGGATCTGGTCGGTCGTCTGATGCGCGCAGTCTGGCGGGCAGGCCGGTGGCTTGCTCAGCCTCAAAGCCGAAGCACAGCCAGCGAACTTTTGTCCCGAAAGGCCTATCTCGACGTTTCGGCAGAACTGATCGACAGGGCCTTGACCGGCCAATTGACCGTGTCGGCGCGCGGCGAACAAAGACAGGTGGATCATTTCGTGGAGTTCCATGCAGGGGCTGCAACATTCCCTTGGCGCAGTCAGGCAAAATGGATCGCCAACCGATTGGCTCGCGTGCACGGGATACCCACAGATCAGGCCAATGAGGCTGCGTTTGGCGTTTTCCGTGCTGACCTGCACAGACAACACATGGTGCCAACGGGCGGAGATCTGCCCGGCGCGTCGGAAAAGGTCGAAGGTTCGATTCGCGTCGAAACGCCGGTTGCGTCGGCTCAGGGCAGCCTCCGACTGTTGCCCGATGCATTCTTTGACAGCCGCGTTTTTGATCCCTCTGCGGTCAGGTGATCAATTCTTAGGCAGATTTTTCGACTGAAAGCGGAATCTCAGCAGGTTTGAACGGAAAAACCAAAGTATGGCTTTTCAAAATGCTGCGCTGCCGCAAAACTCTAATCACAGGCCTGCAACGGGGTGGGCCTCGTCGAATTCCTTCCCACTGACAGGGAAATTCTGAGCAAGGTCGCTCGCTCTCCGCTGAACATATTCGGCGGGCAGTGAACGGCCTTTTTTGCGTTTGCCCGGCACCTCCTCATTTCCGGGCACTTCGAAAGGACAGATGATGAAAAACCTTCTTCTCGGCCTCGTGACGACCACGGCTCTGGCCAGTCCGGCCTTTGCCGAAATGCTTGAGCTTGAAAAAGACGAACTGACATTCGGCTTTATCAAGCTGACCGACATGGCGCCTCTCGCGGTTGCCTATGAGAATGGCTACTTCCTCGATGAAGGGCTGTTTGTAACGCTTGAAGCGCAGGCCAACTGGAAGGTGCTATTGGATGGTGTGATCGATGGCCAGCTGGACGGCGCGCATATGCTGGCAGGTCAGCCGCTGGCGGCGACCATCGGCTTTGGCACTGAGGCCCACATCATCACACCGTTTTCCATGGACCTGAACGGCAACGGCATCACAGTCTCCAACGAGGTTTGGGAAAAGATGCTGCCGCATATCCCCAAGATGGATGACGGTCGCCCGCAACACCCGATCAGCGCCGAAGCGCTCGCGCCTGTCGTCGAAGAATTTGCTGCCGAAGGTAAGCCGTTCAACATGGGAATGGTTTTCCCGGTTTCGACGCATAACTATGAATTGCGCTACTGGCTGGCGGCGGGTGGACTGCATCCCGGTTATTACAGCCCGGAAAACGTGACTGGTCAGATCGGCGCAGATGTCTTCCTTTCGGTTACGCCTCCGCCGCAGATGCCGGCCACGCTCGAGGCCGGTACGATCTATGGGTACTGCGTTGGTGAGCCATGGAACCAACAGGCGGTGTTCAAAGGGATCGGTGTCCCGGTCATCACGGATTATCAGCTGTGGAAGAACAACCCTGAAAAGGTCTTTGGCATTACGGCCGAATTTGCCGAAAAGTACCCAAACACCACGCTTGCGGTGACCAAGGCGCTGATCCGCGCTGCGATCTGGCTGGATGAAAACGAGAACGCCAACCGGCCCGAGGCGGTCGAAATCCTGTCTCGTCCGGAATACGTCGGCGCAGACTACGAAGTAATTGCCAACTCGATGACCGGGTTCTTTGAATTCGAGAAAGGCGACAAGCGCGATATCCCGGATTTCAACGTGTTCTTCCGCTACAATGCGACATATCCGTTCTACTCTGATGCGATCTGGTATCTGACCCAGATGCGCCGCTGGGGACAGATTGCCGAGCCCAAGTCCGACGCTTGGTACGATGAGGTCGCCAAGAAGGTCTACAAGCCCGAAATCTATCTCGAAGCGGCCAAGCTGCTGGTCGATGAGGGGCTGGCCAACGAGGCCGATTTCCCCTGGGATAGCGATGGGTACAAGGCGCCGACACCTGCGGCCGACATCATTGACGGCATTCCATACGACGGTCGTGCCCCGAATGCCTATCTCCAAAGCCTGCCGATTGGCCTGAAGGCTGAACAGAAGATCGTTGGCAACGAGGTCGAAGGCTAACCCCAGCCAAAGCCAGATCCCGCTCTGATTTTTAGAAACAGGGCGGGATCGATCCCCGCATTCAATTGTCTGACCTGAAGGCAGAAAAACATGACAACCGTTGACCCGAATTTTTCCGATGACGCAGAGCGCGAAGCGCGCCGTGCCCGGCTTTTCACCCGCATCAACACCGCCGACAAATGGTTTCAGGTTCTGGGACTGAGCTGGCTTACCCCGGTTCTCAAAGCGGCCGCAGGTGACAATCCAAAGGCACAAGCCAAGGAAATCTGGCGCCTGTTGGCGGTGCCGTTGCTGGCGATCTTCGCCTTTTTGTTGATGTGGGGCACGTTGGCGCCAAAGGTCCAGACTTCGCTCGGCGCGGTTCCCGGACCCAGCCAAGTCTGGACAGAAGCGGTCAACCTGCACAAGGACGCTCAGGCCAAGGCGGAAAGCAAAGCCAAGTTCGAAGCCAAGGTCGCGCAACTGAACGAACGCCTGATCGCGCAGGGCAAGGAACCCAAGACGCGTGCTTACACCGGTGCTCCGACGTACTATCAGCAGATCTGGACATCGATCAAAACGGTCTTTTTCGGGTTTTTGATTGCGACTGTCGTGGCGGTTCCGCTGGGCATCGCAGCAGGTTTGTCACCGACGGCCAATGCCGCGCTGAATCCCTTGATCCAGATATTCAAACCGGTCTCGCCCTTGGCGTGGTTGCCGATCGTGACGATGATTGTGTCGGCTGTTTATGTCACGCAGGACGGCTGGTTCGCAAAATCGTTCCTGATCTCGGCGATCACCGTGACGCTATGCTCGCTCTGGCCGACCCTGATCAACACTTCTCTGGGCGTTGCTTCGATCGACAAGGATCTCGTCAATGTGTCGAAGGTCCTGAAGATGAACACCTATACCAAGATCACCAAGCTGGTGTTGCCCTCTGCGCTGCCACTTATCTTTACCGGTCTGCGTCTCAGCCTTGGAGTCGGTTGGATGGTTCTGATCGCGGCGGAAATGCTCGCGCAGAACCCTGGTCTGGGAAAATTCGTCTGGGATGAATTCCAAAATGGGTCGTCCAGTTCACTCGCCAAGATCATGGTTGCTGTCTTCACCATCGGGATCATTGGGTTCCTGCTGGATCGGGTGATGTATGCGCTGCAGTCCCTGTTCACCTTTTCGAATAATCGGTGATCGCGATGGGTATTCTTCAATTCAAGAACGTCTCCAAATCCTTTGGGACCGGCACCAACAAAACAGAGGTTCTCAAGGGGATTGATCTGGAAGTGGCCGAGGGCGAATTCCTTGTGATCCTTGGGTTCTCGGGCACGGGAAAGACCACGCTGATCAATCTGATGGCGGGATTGGAAAAACCAACCTCGGGCAGCGTGACCTACCGTGATGCTCCGATCACGGGGCCTGGCCCGGAACGTGGTGTCATCTTTCAAAGCTACAGCTTGATGCCTTGGTTGACGGTGACAGGAAACGTCCGGCTGGCTGTGGATACGGTCTTTCCCGGTCTCAGCAAGACCAAGAAGACCGAGAAGGTCGCGCACTATGTCGACATGGTCGGGCTAAGCCACGCGGCGACCCGTCGCCCGGCAGAATTGTCGGGTGGGATGCGGCAGCGGGTCAACGTTGCCCGCGCCTTGGCTATGAACCCGGAAATGTTGCTGCTCGATGAGCCACTCAGCGCCTTGGATGCTCTGACGCGGGCCAATCTGGCGGATGAGATTGAAGGGATCTGGGATGCAGACAAAAAGACCTGTGTTCTGATCACCAACGACGTGGATGAGGCCATCATTCTTGCGGACCGGATCATTGCGCTCAATCCAGATGGAACGCTGAGGCAGGAGTTCTCTGTCACGATCCCGCGGCCCCGTGACCGTATCGAGATGAACACGAACGATACCTTCAAGGCGCTGCGGGCCGAGGTAACGAAATACCTGATGGATGTGGGTATCGAGGCACGTGTTGACGGAACAAGGCAGTTGCCGGATGTCACGCCCATTCACGGTGTGCCAACGGCGGTCAAAGAGGCGCAAAAAGGCCTGATCGACGAACGGTTCCTCGATTTCAGTCAATTGCACAAAGTCTATCCAACACCCAAGGGGCCGCTGACCGTTGTTGAGGATTTCGATCTCAAGATTGACCGCGGTGAATTCATTTCCCTGATAGGGCACTCGGGTTGCGGTAAGTCGACGGTTCTGACCATGGCAGCCGGCCTCAACCCGATTTCAAAGGGTGCGATCAAACTGGATGGCCGCCACGTCGAAGGTGCTGATCCTGAACGGGCTGTGGTGTTCCAATCACCGAACCTGTTCCCTTGGCTGTCCGCGCGCGAAAACTGCGCCATTGGTGTCGACAAGGTCTATCCAAACGCGTCTCGGGCCGAACGGCAAGATGTTGTGGAATACTATCTGGAACGTGTCGGGCTGGCCGATGCGATGGAGAAATCCGCCTCCGAAATGTCCAACGGAATGCAGCAAAGGGTTGGCATTGCCCGCGCGTTTGCATTGTCGCCCAAGTTGCTGTTGCTGGACGAGCCCTTTGGTATGCTCGACAGCCTGACCCGTTGGGAATTGCAGGAAGTCCTGATGGAGGTTTGGTCCCGCACGAAGGTCACCGCGATCTGTGTGACGCATGACGTGGACGAGGCCATTCTCTTGGCAGACCGCGTTGTGATGATGACCAATGGTCCGCAGGCCACGATCGGCAAGATTGTCGATGTTGACCTGCCGCGCCCGCGGACCCGCAAGGCGCTGCTCGAGCACCCTGACTATTACAAATACCGTCAGGACGTTCTCGATTTCCTTGAGGAATACGAACACGGCGCGAAACCCAAGCCCAAGGCGTCTGCGCCCAATCCCATCGCTGCCGAGTGATGGGGGTGCTTGCCGCAAAGGCCGCCGAACAATGGGCCCGCGAAACACCTCATCACCTGACGATCTACTGTGAATTGATCCATCGTCCCGGAGACGAAACATGACCCAGAAACTTGTTATCATCGGCGCTGGAATGGCCTCGGGCAGAGTTATTGAAACTCTGGTCGACGCTGATCCTGCGGCCTTTGAGATCACGCTGTTCAATGCGGAACCGCGTGGGAACTACAATCGCATCATGCTGTCACCGGTCTTGTCCGGCGAAAAGCAATATGCCGAGATCGTAACCCATGACGACGCTTGGTATGCGGCCAACAACGTGACCTGCCGGTTTGGTGAGCCCGTGATCGGGATCGATCCTGACAGCAAGGTAGTGCAGGGCAAGAACGGCCCGGTTGCCTATGACAAACTGATCGTTGCGACGGGCTCCGCGCCTTTCATCATTCCAGTGCCGGGAAAGGATCTGCCGGGGGTCATTACCTACCGGGATCTGGATGACACCAATGCGATGATCGAGGCCTCGGCCAAAGGCGGCAAGGCCGTTGTTATTGGCGGTGGGCTTCTCGGCCTCGAAGCTGCGGCTGGCCTGGCTGAGCGCGGCATGGATGTCACGGTGGTGCACCTGATGGGGCACCTGATGGAACGCCAACTGGACGAGGCGGCGGGATACTTGCTGCGCCGTGACTTGGAAAAACGCGGCATCACCATTCGCACGCAGGCCTCGACCAAGGCCATTCTGGGCGACGGCAAAGCCGAAGCTGTTTTGCTCGAAGGTGATGAAACGCTGCCTGCTGATCTGGTTGTCATGGCCGTTGGCATTCGTCCCGAGGTCAGGCTCGCGCAGGAGGCGGGGTTGGACGTTGCCCGCGGGATCGCGGTCACGGCTCAGATGCAGACTTCGAATCCTGACATCTTTGCGGTTGGCGAATGTATCGAATTTGATGGGCAGCTCTTTGGCCTTGTCGCACCGCTTTATGATCAGGCCAAGGTGCTTGCGCACACGCTTCTGGAATCGCCTGATGCCTTTGTCGTCAGGGACGTTGCGACCAAGTTGAAGGTGACCGGATGTGACTTGTTCAGCGCCGGCGATTTTGCCGAAGGTGCTGAGCGGGAAGACATTGTCTTCCGCGATCCCAGTCGGGGCGTCTACAAAAGACTGGTCATCGAGGGTGACAAGCTGGTCGGCGCGGTGATGTACGGCGATACCGCGGATGGCAACTGGTTCTTTCAGCTTATCAAGGATGAAACCGACATCGAAGACATGCGCGAGACGCTGATCTTTGGTCCGGCCTTTCAAGGAGGATCCCCGTCGGACCCTTTGTCAGCCGTTGCAGCATTGCCGCCTGAGGCGGAAATTTGCGGCTGCAACGGCATTTGCAAAAGTACCATTGTCGAGGCAATCCAGAATGGTGCGGAAGATTTGGGTGCGGTCAAGGCAACGACCAAGGCCAGTGCATCCTGCGGAACCTGTACAGGTCTGGTCGAGCAATTGCTGCAGGTCACCCTTGGTGACGATTTCCAGATGCCAACGGCGCAACCGATTTGCGGCTGTTGTGATCTGACGCATGAAGATTTGCGCAGGCTAATCAAATCGCAGGAACTGAAGTCCCAAGAGGCGGTTTGGCAAGAGCTGGGGTGGAAGTCTCGGAATGGATGCCATGTCTGCAGGCCAGCAGTGAACTTTTATCTGCTGGCGGACTGGCCGCTTGAATACCGTGACGATCCTCAGAGCCGTTTTGTCAACGAACGCAAGCACGCCAACATCCAAAAGGATGGCACGTTTTCGGTGGTTCCACGCATGTGGGGCGGAATCACCAACGCTGCCGAGTTGCGCGCCATCGCGGATGCTGCGGATAAATACAATGTGCCAACTGTCAAAGTCACAGGGGGACAACGGATTGATCTGCTCGGCGTCAAGGGCGAAGACCTGCCATACATCTGGTCAGATCTGAACAAGGCTGGTCTGGTGTCCGGGCACGCATATTCCAAAGGCCTTCGTACCGTCAAAACCTGCGTTGGCACGGACCACTGCCGCTTTGGCACGCAGGACTCCACCGGTTTGGGCATCAAGCTTGAACAGATACTCTGGGGCAGTTGGACGCCGCACAAGGTTAAGCTGGCCGTTTCCGGTTGTCCGAGGAACTGCGCAGAAGCGACCTGCAAAGACGTCGGCATCATTTGTGTGGATTCCGGCTTTCAGGTTGGTGTCGCAGGCGCAGCCGGTATGGACGTCAAGGAAACAGAACGCCTGATCGATGTGCCTACCGAAGCGGAAGCCATCGAATGGACCGTCGCGTTCATCCAGCTCTATCGAGAGAACGCCAAATATCTGGATCGTCCCTACAAATGGGTGGCCAAGGTTGGGCTTGAGTGGGTCAAAGATGTCCTGTCGGACGCCCAAGAACGGGAACGTCTGGTCGCCGCGTTCGAGCTGAGCCAGAGCATTTATCGCAAAGATCCCTGGGCCGAACACGCAGCCACGGCAAAGGCGTTCCAGCCAATGGCAGATCTGACACTGGAGGCCGCGGAATGAGCTGGATTGATGTAGGCTCTATTGAAGAAATCCCGTTGCGCGGGGCGCGCAAGGTCAAGACAGCGCTGGGCTGCGTTGCGCTGTTCCGGACCGCCGATGCAGAGGTTTTTGCCGCAACGGACCGTTGCCCTCATAAGGGCGGCCCGCTGTCCGAAGGTATTGTCCATGGGCAGTCTGTAACCTGCCCTTTGCACAATTGGATTTTTGATCTCAACACGGGGCAGGCGCAGGGCGAGACAGCAACAATCGCGACGTTTCCGGTCCGCGTAGAAGCGGGTCGCATCCTGATTGACGGGTCTCAATTGACCGCAAGGAGCGCTGCCTGATGGACGGAGCCGGCCTGCCAGAAACCCGTTCAACCTGTCCGTATTGCGGTGTTGGTTGCGGCGTGTTGCTGCGTCCTGACGGTCAGGGTGGAATGGATGTCCGGGGTGATCCGGATCATCCGGCCAATTTCGGAAGGCTTTGCTCAAAGGGGTCGGCACTGGCCGAAACCGTTGGATTGTCGCAGCGATTGCTGACGCCGCGCATTGCCGGGCGGGAAACGGGTTGGGATGAAACGCTCCAATTGGTAGCAGACAAGTTTTCCGAGGCGATTTCCCAGCACGGTCCGGACAGTGTCGCGTTTTACGTGTCAGGCCAGTTGCTGACAGAAGACTACTACGTTGCCAACAAACTGATGAAGGGTTTCATCGGCTCGGCCAATATCGATACCAATTCACGCTTGTGCATGGCGTCTTCTGTGGCGGGGCATAAACGGGCCTTTGGGACCGACACGGTGCCGGGCACCTACGAAGATTTGGAGGAGGCGGATCTGGTCGTTCTGGTCGGCTCGAACCTCGCTTGGTGTCACCCGGTGCTGTATCAGCGTGTTCTGGCGGCCAAAACGCAAAGAGGCACGCGGATTGTCGTGGTCGATCCGCGCCGAACAGCCAGCTGTGACGGCGCAGATTTGCATCTGGCCCTGCGTCCGGGCAGCGATGTGGCGTTGTTCAATCGGCTTCTGGCCGAGATCTACCAAGGCGGAGCCTTTGACGCGGATTTCCTGCGCAACACAACAGGCTTTGATGCGGCGATACAGACCGCCATGGGGGATGATGTCTCTGTCACGGGGCTTTCCGAACAAGAGTTGGCGGCATTCTGCAAGCTGTGGGTCGGCACCGAAAAAGTGGTGACGATCTACAGCCAGGGAGTGAACCAATCCACATCGGGCTCTGACAAGGTCAACGCGATACTGAATTGCCATCTTGCGACAGGTCGCATCGGAAAACCCGGTTGCGGCCCGCTGTCTGTGACCGGTCAGCCGAATGCAATGGGCGGGCGGGAAGTGGGCGGTCTGGCAAACATGCTGGCCTGTCATCTGGATTTGGAGAACCCGGATCATCGAAACACGGTTCGTGATTTCTGGTCGTCTTCATCCGTTCCGGAGGCACCGGGTCTCAAGGCCGTCGACATGTTTCGCGCCGTTGGCGATGGCCGCATAAAAGCGCTCTGGATCATTCACACCAATCCGGCGGTTTCCATGCCCGAGGCGAATGCCGTTCAGGACGCAATCGCACACTGTCCCTTTACAGTGGTCAGCGACATCACCGCGAACACCGATACGGCTCGTCTGGCTGATGTTTTGCTTCCGGCGACGGCATGGGGCGAAAAAGATGGCACTGTGACCAACTCGGACAGAACCATTAGCCGTCAGCGCAGCGTTCTGGCTGCACCGGGACAGGCCCGGGCGGATTGGGACATACTGGCCGAGGTTGGCCGCCGTATGGGGTTTGAAGACGCTTTTGACTATCAGACGCCAGCCGAGATTTTTCGCGAACACGCAGCGCTTTCCGGAATGGCTGGCCAGATCGGACGCGATTTTGATATTTCGGCTTTGGCGGACATAAGCGACAATGCATATGCCGACCTCGTTCCGGTTCGCTGGCCGGTAACGCCCAACCAGATCGGGGGCCGGTTTTTTGGGGATGGAAACTTCTTCCACGCCGACAAAAAGGCCCGCCTGCTGCCCGTTTCGTGGCGACCGCCCGCAGCAAAAACAGGCCCGCGCTATCCCTACCGCCTGAACACCGGACGGCTCAGGGATCAGTGGCATACGATGACGCGTACCGCGTTGAGCCCGCGATTGTCGGCGCACCTGCCCGAACCTTTCGTGGATCTGCACCCTGATGACGCCGCGACGGCGGGTATCGAACCTGCTGATCTTATTCGGCTCAGCAGTCGTGCGGGTACGGGTATTTTGCGCGCACGCATTTCGGACACGGTTCAGCCGGGACAGCTCTTTGCCTCGATGCACTGGACCGGTGAAACCGCGCCTTCTGCGCGCATCGATGCATTGGTTGAGGCTGCGACTGATCCTGTTTCCGGTCAACCGGAAAGCAAGGCAAGCGTCGTTGCCATGACGCGTTACGAAGCCGCTTGGTACGGTTTTGCCGTCTCAGCGGATCCCATGATGCTGGACAGCGAATACTGGGCCTTGGCCCGGACGGCAGCCGGGTATCGCGCTGAACTGGCAGGCACATTGGTGCCGGACAACTGGGAAATTGCAGCGCGCCGGCTTTTCGCAAAACCGAATGCCGAGGCGATCACCGTGCAGGATCGGGGCCGTGGATTTGCACGCATCGTCTTGCACGACAACGGAACATTATTGGGGGCGTTGTTCGTTTCTCCGCGTCCGGTGGCTGTCGCACGGGACTACCTGATTGCTCTTCCGGGTGGTGATGCGCAGTCTGCTTTGTCAGGTCAGCCGGGGCAGGATGTGATTAGTCCGGGGCCTGTGCTGTGCTCGTGTTTCGGCATCGGCGTGAACACCATTCTGAGTGCGATCGAAACGCAGGGCCTGATGTCGGTCGACGCGATCGGTGTGGCTTTGTCAGCCGGTACGAATTGCGGGTCATGCAGGCCTGAGTTGGCAGAGCTGTTGCTGAGCGTCCAAAACCGTGAGGCTGCCGAATGAGTCTTGCAGATCATGTGCGCATTTTAGGGCGTGGTCCGGGCAGATCGCGGTCCCTGACGCAGGACGAAGCCGCCGAAGCCATGGGGCACATGCTGCGTCCTGACACCGCGCCCGAGGCTGTGGGGGCGCTGCTGATGTTGCTCCGTATGAAAGGGGAAACCGCCGAGGAAATCGCAGGTTTTGCGGCCAAAGCCCGCGCCCCGTTTGATGATTTGCCAGGGGTGGATCTGGATTGGCCCAGTTACGCTGCTGGCCGGACGCGTGGCACGCCGTGGTTTTTGATGTCTGCAAAACTGGTCGCGCAATCCGGCACGCGGGTGTTATTGCACGGCTGGAATGGTGCGGACGACAAAGTGCGCCAGGGGCTTGTAGACTTGGAAATCGGGTCGGCTTCCAATGCCGACGAAGCGGCCAGTTTGCTTGATCGTGATGGCATCGCCTATCTGCCTTTGGAAACGTTGCACCCAAGCCTGTTCAGGCTGTTGGGTTTGCGGTCTGTTTTGGGTTTGCGATCCTGTATCAACACCGTTTGCCGGATGTTGAACCCCGCTGACGCGGGCGCCAGCGTGCAAGGCGTGTTTCATCCGTCTTACCGCCTGTTGCAGGCAGACGCAGCGCAAAGGTTGGGCTGGAACAGTCTGAGCGTCATCAAAGGCGGCGGGGGTGAATTTGAAGTGAACCCCAGCAAGGACATCGCGGTGTTCGGGCTGCGCCGGGGACAGATGTGGGACCGCACGCAAGAGGCCCGTTGGGCCGCACCGCGACGTTTGGCGCAAGCTGACCCTATGCGCCTGTCCGGTTTCAAGACGCTGGACGACTTGCCCGGTTTTGAGCGCTCAATCGTCGTGGGAACCGCTGCTCTTGCGATGGAGACGGCTGGTATCGGTATTGGTTCGGAACATTCTGAAAACAGCTTTGCGCGCCGCCATGAAACGCACGCCGCCTAAGAGGACATTGATATGAAATCCTTCCCCATGTTCCTGAGAACCACAGGTCGGCGTGTCGTGATTGTTGGCGGGGGCGAGCAAGCCGCCCAAAAAACGCGATTGTTGCTAAAGACAGACGCAGAACTGGTTCTGATCGCTCCGGCACTGGAAAGTGAGCTGCAGGACATCGTGGCCAGCGGTCGCGCCTCGCATCGGACTGATCTGTCCGTAGAGTTGTTTGAAACGGCCGCCATGGCCTTTGTTGGCACCGGTTGCCCGGGTTTGGACGCCGCTGTGCACGGACTGGCCAAGGCCGCCCGTTGCCCGGTGAATGTCGTGGATCAACCTGATCTTTGCGACATGACGACCCCTGCTATCGTTGATCGTGATCCCATCGTGGTTGCGATTGGCAGCGAGGGAACATCCCCTGTGCTGACACGTGACATCAAAACCAGATTGGAACAGATGTTGCCGCAAAACCTCGGAGGGCTTGCCGCCTTGGCCGGACGACTGCGGCGCAGTGTCGAACAGAGTGTTCCGCGGGCCAAGCGGCGGGCATTTTGGGCATGGGTTTTCAAGGGAAGCCCGCGTGCGATCTGGTCACAGGGTAAAGAGCGCGAAGCCGCAAGAGCCATCAAGCGAGCGATCGCGGCAGGTGGGGCGCCAGATGGCAGTGACAAAGGGCAGATTTCGTTGGTCGGGGCCGGGCCCGGGGCAAAGGATTTGCTGACGTTGCGGGCGGTTGAGCGCCTGCAGGAAGCGGATGTGATTTTCTACGACAGGCTGGTTGATCAGGAAATTTTAGAGCTGGCCCGCCGTGACGCTGAACGTGTTTTCGTTGGCAAACATGTTGGTGCAAATGCGTGGCCACAGGACAAGATCAATCGCGTGATCGTGGCCGAGGCCCTGAAAGGTCGGCGTGTGGTGCGCTTGAAATCTGGCGATCCCGGAATCTTTGGGCGCGCGACAGAAGAGCTCGACGCGGCACGGGATGCCGGCATCTCAACCGAAATGGTACCTGGAGTGACGGCGGCATGTGCAGCGGGTGCTGCGCTTGGACGGAGCCTGACCGAACGGGAGGTGGCAAACACCCTGGTTATTGCGACTGGGACGGGATGCGCCAAGGATCCGGAACCTGACGCAACCCGCCTTTCCGGTCCGGGTACGACGACGGCGCTTTATATGGCTGTTCGTCAGGCCGGGCGCTTGGCGGCGACCTGGATGGAACAGGGGCTGCCACCGGAATCGCTGGTCATGGTCGCAGTCGATGTCAGCAAGCCATCGGCGCGGTATCTGGAAACGACAATCTCTGCGCTGGAACGAACATTGCAACAGCACAAGATTTCCGGCTGCGCGGTATTGTTGGTGACATGGCCAAACCGGGCCGCGCCATCCGCCATGAACGCGTTTAACGGGTTTCCTGCGGCCATACCTGCCGAATAGTACCCGCAAAATAGCGTGTTGTTCCCTCAAAATCGGTGAACCATCAAATCGTGGATTTGACGCTTTGCCGTGTTTTGATGTACTAAAGAATTAATAGACCTGCCAGAGGATTGAACGTTGGCGCGAAGACGAACCGAAATGCTCACAGACGTTGAGCTGGAACTCATGATTGCTCTCTGGAAAATCAAATCCGGGACAGTCAGGGATGTCATGGCGGCTTTGTCGAACGACACGCAAAGAGCCTACACATCCATCGCGACAATGATGAAAATCCTAGAAGAAAAAGGCTATGCAAAATCGGAGCGACGGGAGCGGACGCTGTACTATGCCCCCGCGATGCAAAAGAGCGACTACGAGGGCCGCTCGTTGAAAAACTTGTCGAATTCATTGTTTGGAGGAACGCCAACCGCGCTCGTTGCGCGATTGGTGGATGACGGTGAACTGACAGACGAGATGATCCAAGAGATCAGGCAGATCATCGAAACGAGGATCAAGAAAGATGACAGCACATGACATCGTAGGGGGGGTGGTCTGGGGCCAGATAATGGTCCTGATGGCCGCGTTGGTTTTTGCTGTATTTGAACTGTGTTACGCACTGACGGGTGCGCGACGATACTTTCAGACCCGACGTCGCGTCGGCCAGTCCGTGTGCGCAAGCGTGCTGCTGCTGCCTTTGGTCATGCCTGTTGTCATGGCGACCCCCTATGCCGAGACGATGAACGCAACGGATGCGGTCGTGTCTCAGTACCTTAAGGGAAACATTTCGATTTCAGCAATGGAGATGAACCGGATCGTTGAGTTCCGGTCCAGCTGGGCCTCTGACATTGCATCGGGCGCCAGCATCATGGGCCAAGCGATCCTGATTGCGTTTTTGATGGCCGCGGCTGGACGCGCTGTCTATCTGCTCGTCAATTTTCTGCGCATTCGGCGGTCGCTGAAAGGCGGGCGGGTCATTCGCTCGACCAAGGGACTCTCGGTTGTGGTGTCACGCGACATCAGCGTTCCGTTTTCCACGCGCGGTCTGTTCCGGCACTATGTTGTGTTGCCTCAGGCCATGATGGCCGATCGGTCTGCGATCTCAATGGCGCTTGGGCATGAACTGCAGCACATCCGTCAAGGTGACGTAACTGCCGAAGTGTTGATTGCGCTGGCATCGCCTCTTTACGTGCTGAATCCGGGCTATTGGTACCTGTCCAGCCGCATTCGCAAATTGGGCGAGCTTGCGTGTGACCGGGCTTATCTTGCGCGGAATTTGCAGGACGCTCACAGCTATTCGCTTCGACTGCTGAATACTGCGCGCTTCGCGGCAAAGGCAAAACGGCAACCTTCGGCTTTTGGCGTTGCGCTAACAGGCCGGTCGCTGCCGTGGCGTGGCCGCAGGTCGATGTTGAAGTCGCGCATTCTTGAGATCGCCAAGGACGTCGATCAGCCGCTGGAAGAAACGCGTTGGGTTGGGTTCGCGCTGTCGGTTGCGCTGAGCATCGCGATTGTTGGGGCCGCTACGTCACTGTCCAAGCCCGGTGATTGGAGCCACGAGCGGATCATGCTGTCGACCGTGGTCAATCTGGAGCGGATCGATCAGCTGAATTCTCTTGCACAACGCAGCTGGTAAGCTTTGACCGCGGCGATGAAGCCGATCTCATTCATCGCGACCGACGCGCCCGCTGCGACAAAGAGCTTCTACAAGGATATTCTTGGCCTCGAATTGGTTGCTGAAAACCAGTTTGCCTTGGTGTTTTTGGATGCCGAACACATGTTGCGTATCCAGATCGTGCCTTCGCTGAAAGGTGCGGAGCATACCGTTTATGGATGGCAAGTTGAGGACATCGACAAGACGGTCGAGGACTTGGCCGCAAAAGGGGTCATGTTTGAGACGTTCGCCCATCTCGTTCAAAACGAAGTGGGCGTTTGGCAGACACCGGATGGCAGTCAGGTCGCGTGGTTTCGGGATCCGGCGGGCAATGTTCTATCCGTGACACAATTTGCCGATTGACCCCTAAAGGGCAACGTCACAGCAGCGACATTGCCGAGCAGGCTTTACACCTTCCAGAAACACAGGATGCCCCAGCCAATCGCAATGGCGAGCGGTGACCAAAGCGGCATGCCGACCAATCCGAGCCAGGCAAGAAAGATAAACGCGGTTCCGAGACATGTCAGAAACAGTCTGTCCCCTCGCGTGGTTGTCAGACCCAGTATGCCTTTTCGCTCAGCACCGCCCGGGTACTTGATTTCAAGAACGGTGAGAACTGCCATGGCCGAGAAGAGGCCCACGAAGATCAGCGCTGTCGGCAGCGTCCATGCCATCCAACTCAACATATCAAACTCTCCCCATCGCAAAGCCCTTGGCGATGTAATTTCTAACAAAGTAGATCACGATCGCGCCGGGAATGATTGTCAGTGTTCCAGCTGCAGCGAGGAGCCCCAGCTCATAGCCTGCTGACGATGCGGTCTTGGTCATCGTTGCGGCAATCGGTTTTGCCTCAACGGCCGTCAGGGTCTTGGCCAAAAGCAGTTCCACCCAGGAAAACATGAAGCAGAAGAACGCGGCAACGCCTACACCGGCCTTGATCGTCGGAATGAAGATCGAGACGAAGAAGCGCGGGAAGGAATAGCCGTCCACATAGGCCGTTTCATCCAGTTCCTTGGGCACGCCGCCCATAAAGCCTTCGAGGATCCAGACAGCGAGCGGAATGTTGAACAGGCAATGCGCGAGAGCGACGGCAAGATGTGTGTCAAAAATCCCAACCGCAGAATAGAGCTGAAAGAAGGGCAGGGCAAAGACCGCGGCAGGCGCCATGCGGTTCGTCAAAAGCCAAAAGAACAGCTGTTTGTCACCAAGGAACCGATAGCGGCTGAATGCATAGGCAGCGGGCAGTGCAACAGCGACTGAGATAACGGTGTTCAGGGACACGTAGATGATCGAGTTGATGTAGCCCCAGTACCACGTCGGATCCGTAAAGATCGTCTTGTAGGCATCTAGGGTGAAGGTCTGCGGGAATAGTGAAAAGCCCGCGAGGATTTCATTGGTGGTTTTGAAGCTCATCGCGACCAGCCAGTAGATCGGCAGCATCAGGAAGAGGATATAGACCAGCGGTACTATGAATCGGAGTTTCATCGGTCTTTCCGTTAGTTGAGATCATCTTTGGTCATCAGCGTGTAGAACAGCCAAGACACGAAGAGCGTGATTGCGAAATAGATCAGGGACATCGCCGCTGCAGGACCAAGATCAAACTGACCCAGAGCGATTTTGACCAGATCGATCGACAAGAGCGTGGTTGAGTTGCCAGGTCCGCCGCCAGTCAGCACGAAAGGTTCGGTATAGATGTTAAAGCTGTCCATGAACCGCAGAAGGATTGCGATGGTCAGGACGTTCTTCATCTTTGGCAACTGGATGTAGCGAAAGACGCTCCAATTGCTGGCGCCGTCGATTTTGGCTGCCTGATAGTAGGCGTCCGGAATGGAAACCAGTCCGGCGTAGGACAGCAAAACAACCAATGACGTCCAGTGCCAGACATCCATAGTGATGATGGTCACCCATGCAGCCAGTGGGTTCTGGGTCATGTCGTAGTCGATGCCGAGCGTGTGGTTCACAAAGTACCCAAGCAGGCCAATGTCAGGCAGGGCAAAGATGTTCCACATCGCGCCAACGACGTTCCAGGGGATCAACATCGGCAGTGCCATAAGAACCAGACAGACCGGGACCCACGGCCCGCTTCGGGGCATAGAAAGAGCAATCGCTATGCCCAAAGGCACTTCGATGGCGAGGATCAGGCCCGTGAACAGAAACTGGCGTCCCAGCGCCGCGTGAAAGCGTTCCGAGCGCAGGATCTGTTCGAACCATGTCAGGCCTTCCCAAAAGAACTGATTGTTCCCAAAGGTTTCCTGCACCGAATAGTTCACAACCGTCATCATCGGGATCAGCGCGTTGAACGCAACAAGGATGAGAACCGGAAGCACAAAGAACCATGCTTTTTGATTTTCAGTCTTCATGATGCCGCTCCTGTGGCGATCCAGCCGTTTGCGTAAACGCGCGTTTGCGCGGGCTTAAACTGAAGATGTACGGTTTCACCCTGCAAGGGGGCTGGCCCGTTCATGATGGCAGCGATCTTGTGATCTCCCGCCATGGCTTCGACGACCAGATGTCGGCCCACGTCCGCGACTTTGCGAACCTGAGCCGCGATGCCCGTGTCCCCCAGCGAGACAAATTCCGGCCTAATGCCAATTTCAATCCGGCCCGAAGCCGCGGAATCGACCGCGCCTTCCAGTGTGACGTTTTGGCCTTGGAAAAACGCGCCGCCTTCGCGGAGTTCGGCTGGCAGTACGTTCATGCCCGGTGATCCAATGAAGTGGCCAACAAAGGTGTGTGCCGGACGTTCAAACAATTCTACCGGGGTTCCGATCTGAACAACTTCGCCATCCTGCATGACCACGACCTGATCGGCAAAGGTCAGGGCTTCGGTCTGGTCGTGGGTGACGTAGATCATTGTCGCTTTGACCCGCTGATGAAGTTCTTTGAGCTTTGAGCGCAGTTTCCATTTCAAATGCGGGTCAATGACGGTCAGTGGTTCGTCAAACATGACCACATTGACGTCGTCGCGGACCAACCCACGACCCATTGAGATTTTTTGCTTGTTGTCCGGTGACAATCCAGAAGCGCGCCGATCAAGCATATCCGTCACTTCGAGCATTTCTGCGATGGCCTGTACGCGGGTCGCAATCGTGTTTTCATCGACCCCGCGATTTCTAAGCGGGAATGAAAGGTTTTGGCGCACCGTCATCGTGTCGTAGATCACGGGAAACTGGAAAACCTGCGCGATGTTCCGTTGATCCGGTGAAAGATGGGTGACGTCCCGGCCATCGAATTTGACCTTGCCGATGGATGGAACCAGCAATCCTGAAATGATGTTCAGCAAAGTGGACTTGCCACAGCCGGATGGGCCCAGCAGGGCGTAGGCCCCTCCGTCTTCCCAATCGACGTCGATTTCCTTTAGCGCATAGTCTTGTGGCCCTTTCGGGCTCGGCATGTAGCTATGCTTCATTTTTTCGAGTGTGATCTTAGCCATCTAGCCCACCTCAGGCGACGCGGGTGCCGTCCGGTGCAAAAAACAAGCACGCGTCGGCATCCATATAAAAAGTGTGGGTTTCCCCGATTTCGTAGGGGTGGGTTCCGTGTGACAGAGACACCCAGCCCAGCCCGTTCATGTCGAAATGCGCCGAGCTTTCGGAACCGCTCAACTCTGTTACGCCAATTTTCCCGGACAGTGGCACCGTGGCACGTTCCGTCGGTGTAGGTAGAATGTGGTTGGGACGGATCGCAACGATGTAGTCCCCGTCCTGCAAGCCTGCGGCATCGCCGGACACGTTCCAGCGAACATCGCCCATCGTCAGCATGTCGCCCGTCTTTTGAACTGCGGCGTGATTGATGGGAGGGTCTGAAAATACCATGGCAGCCGTCAGTGTTTCCGGCGCGCGATAGATTTCAGCGGTCGGACCGTACTGGGCCACGCTGCCATCCATCATCAGGGCTGTTTTCCCACCCAATAACAGGGCTTCTTCCGGTTCGGATGTGGCATAAACCACTACTGCGCCGCGTCCTGCGAACAGTTCTGGTAGCAGCTCGCGCAACTCTTCGCGCAGTTTGTAATCCAGATTGGCCAGCGGTTCGTCCAGGAACACGGCCTGGCTGTCTTTTGCAATTGCACGCGCCAGTGCGCAGCGTTGTTGCTGTCCGCCCGACAATTCATGCGGTCGCCTTTTCAACATTGGCGACAGCTGCAGAATGTCCGCGGCTTCCTGAACGCGGGCTTCGATTTCTGATTTGGCCATACCCGCAACACGCAAAGGAGATGCGATGTTTTCAAAGACGGTCATGTGCGGATAATTGACGAAAAACTGGTGAACGAGACTGATCCGCCGTTTCTGAGTGCTCAGGCTGGTGACATCAACGCCATCCATCTCGACCGTCCCGCTGGCGATTGGATCCAATCCAGCCATCATTTTGATCAATGAGGTTTTGCCTGCGCCGGTCTCGCCCAGCAGAACGTTGAATTGCCCGGTTTCCAAGGTCAGACTGGTTGGCTTGATATGGGTCTCGCCCTGAACCACCTTGGTTATGTCTTTTAAAACGAGTGCCATACTCAGCTTTCTTTCGTATCGCGAGGGTGTGGGGCGCGGATGGCCGGGGCCCTTATCTGGGCCCCAGCCTTTTGGTTGGTTCTAAGAAACGTTTGGACGCTTAGTTTGCGCTCCAGCGGGCAACCAGATCGTCGTAGTTGACGGTCTCACCCACGGGCTTCTCGTTATCCAGAGGTGGCTTGGCACCGCCATTTGCGTACCAGTACTCTGCATCACGCTCTTCGTTCAGGCGTGGGCCGCAGCCGCCATAGACATTCTGGGCTTCGTCTGCGCGCTGCATACGGGCCATTGTGATGTCCATTTCCTCGGCAAGACGATCCATCGCTTCTTGCGGGGTGAAGGCACCAGAGTTCACGTCACCAATCTGCTGCCACCAGATCTGCGCCAGCTTTGGATAGTCAGGCACGTTGATGCCGGTTGGCGACCAGCGCACGCGGTCAGGCGAACGATAGAACTCGACCAGGCCGCCCAGTTTGGACGCGCGTTCGGTAAAGCTCTCGTGGTTGACAGAACTGTCCCGAATAAAGGTCAAACCAACATGTGATTTCTTCACGTCCACGGTCTTGGATGTCACGAACTGAGCATAGAGCCATGCAGCCTGTGCGCGATCGGACGGTGTCGATTTCAGGAATGTCCACGAACCCACGTCCTGATAGCCGACTTTCTGGCCATCTTCCCAGTAGGGACCATGCGGGCTTGGGGCCATACGCCAGAGTGGCACGCCCTCGTCGTCAACGGTGTTGTTGCCTTCAGCTTTTGGCTTCACCATGTCAGCCGTGAAGGCCGTGTACCAGAAAATCTGCTGGGCAACGTTGCCTTGCGACAGGGCAGGCAGGGACTGGTAGAAGTCGAATGACGCAGCGCCCGGAGGGGCATATTTGCGCAGCCATTCATCCCATTTGCGGATCGCGTAAACCGCCGCAGGACCGTTCGCTGCACCGCCGCGCGACACGCTTGCGCCGGCAGGGTTGCACGATCCGGCTTCCATGCGGATGCCCCATTCGTCAATTGGAATGCCGTTTGGCTCACCTTTCGATCCAGCGCCAGCCATTGACAGCCACGCGTCGGTCATGCGCCAGCCAAGGTCAGGCGCGCGCTTGCCATAGTCCATGTGGCCGTAGATTGCGACGCCGTCGATTTCCTTGACGTCTTCGCTGAAGAACTCGGCGATGTCTTCATAGGCGGACCAGTTGACCGGAACACCCAGATCGTAGCCGTACTTGGCTTTGAAGGCTTCTTGCAGATCTTCACGGTCAAACCAGTCTTTGCGGAACCAGTAGAGGTTCGCGAACTGCTGGTCTGGCAACTGGTAAAGATCGCCATCCGGACCGGTGGTGAACTGGGTTCCCATGAAGTCGTCCAGATCCAGCGTCGGCGATGTTGTCGCCGACCATTCGCCGGCCATCATGTCCGTCAGGTTGTAGGCCAGTTGCAGGCGGGAGTGCGTGCCAATCAGATCCGAGTCGTTCACGTAACCATCATACAGGTTCCGCTGGGTTTGCATCTGTGTCTGGACGGCTTGAACGACTTCGCCTTCGCCCAGAATCTGGTGGTTAACCTTGATGCCTGTGATCTCTTCGAATGCCTTGGTCAGAACCTCGGCTTCGTAGCC
Organism: Paracoccaceae bacterium; assembly: GCA_020630695.1. Taxonomy (GTDB): domain Bacteria; phylum Pseudomonadota; class Alphaproteobacteria; order Rhodobacterales; family Rhodobacteraceae; genus Thalassococcus_A; species Thalassococcus_A lentus. Next base: position 42,436 of record JAHDIS010000022.1, read on the forward strand.
ATGTGTCGGAATGCCTTCCGACAAAACGTTGATTTCCATGCCAGAGTAAGGCGCTGCGGCCTGAATGAACCACTGCATCTCGGACAGTTGTTCGCTTTTGCTCAGCGTGGATGGTTGGAATTCGCTGTCGATCCAGCGTTGGGCAGCAGCTTCATCAGCATGCAATTGTCCCGTTGCCGCAACCACGGCACACACCGCGACTGCGGAGAGCAGATACTTCCGCATCTTGTCCTCCCGTTTTTGTTTAGATCCGGTCCTCCGCCGGATCACTAAACCTTGCAAAGGCGATGAGACACGTCAACTAAAAAATTAGTAGCAAATTAATGCATTGAAAAATATTATTAAAATATGGGTTTGGGTTTTGCGTTGAGCAGGCGGTGGACCCGGACGCTTCGACTCATTGCCGTGAAGGTTTGCCATAAATGTGTTGAGTTGCAGAGAGAGATCGGCCGCCCATGTTCACGAACATGACAGCCTTGGATCATCGTGTCAGTCACCAGATCCCCAACCGTCTCACCCCGTAGGACCAGATCGGTCATAGGCTCACTCCGCTGTTGCCATGCCAAGCCGTCGCAACACGCGCCGTTCAACGATGACGACAGCCTGATAAAAGATGACCGATAGCAGGACTGACACAGCAGCCACCGTCCAGATCATACCGTAATCGAGAAAACCGCGCGATTGATTGAGCAGGTTGCCGAGGCCCTTACCGGTCGCCAGCCATTCCGCGATCATCACACCCAGAAGGGCGCGCGGAACGGTCAGTCTCGTTGCCGCAAAAAGGTAGGGCAGCGATGCCGGGATGGTAACCATACGCATCTCGGTCCAGCGTCCCGCGCCATAGGCGCGCGGCAGATCCTCTGCGCTGCGCGGAACGAGGGCAAGACCCTGTGCCAGTGTAACAAACGCAGGGAAGAACGTCACCGAGATGGTCACCCAAAGCGTCAGCGATGTGCCCCGCCCGAGGATCAGAACCAGCAGCGGTGTCAGCGCCACCAGCGGCATGGTTTGCGTCACCAGCGCCACGGGCATGAAGGCCTCGATCGCGCGGGGGAACAGCCGTGAGGAGATCGCCAACACAAAGGCAAACCCCAAGCCAGCAGCCATGCCTAAAAATGTGATCGGTAGGGTCTCGGCCAAAGCCGCCAAGAGGCGCGTCTGGGCGCTTTCGGCGGTGGGCGCAAAGAACAGGTAGTCCACAACGCCCAAGGGTGTTTTGGAGATCAAGCCAGGCACTCCGGTCAGCTTGATGAAGGCCCACCACACCAGAAACGGAAGCGCAATGGTGCCCAGCGTCAGAGCGATCCGTTTGCTTGGCGCGCTTACCATCGGTTCGGCGTCCGGGACAGCGGTGTTCAAAGTGACTGCGCGTGTAGCGCCAATGGTCCGGCTGGCGAGCAGAGCAAAGACACCATAGGACAGCCCCGCAATCAGCGTCGCGACAAGGCCTATGCCCCAAAGCCGATCTGGCTCTCCGCGTCCCAGTGACCCCAGCAGATACGCGCCCAATCCCCAGCGTCCTCCGCCACCGAACTCGGCCAGGATCGCACCCAGTACCGCGTTGGGCGCGGCCACGCGAAGGCCCGCAAGGATGGAGGGCAGCGCGCCACGAAACTGAACACGACGGAGAATATCCCAGCGGGTGCCGCCATATGCGCGGATCACGTCCGTGGCGCGGCTGTCGGCCTGACTGAGGCCAATCACGGTCGCTGTCATTGTCACGAAATAGACACCAAGGGCGGCCAACGCGATGCGCGGCGCCATGCCGGACAGGGTCAGAACGAGGATCGGCGCGATGGCAATGGGTGGCAGCGCGAAAGCCGCGATGTTCACCCCGCGAAACAGGCGTAGCGTCGTCGGGGACAAGGCAAAGATAACGCCTGCGCCGATGCCGAGTGTGTTGCCGATCACGAAGCCCAGCGTCGAGGCATAAAGCGTCGCCCAGATATGGCGGGGATAGTCGCCCCAATCGACCCAGAGCCGGATCAGTATTTCCGATATGCCGGGCAACGCTCCGCCTGCCACCATTTCAAGCCGACCAACGATCTCCCAGATTGCCAGCAAGATCGCTGCGGTGCGCACACCGCGCCATCGCCCGGACGTCTCAACCGCCATGCAGCACCTCGGCAATGTGATCGCAGACCTTGTGGAATTCAGGATCGGAAAACAACGCGGGCTCGCGCGGTCGATCGAATCCGATGTCGATGACATCAACGATCCGCCCCGGGTTTGCATGCATCACCACCACCCTGTCGGCGAGGAACACCGCCTCGTCGATACCGTGAGTAACCAGCAGCGCGGTCGAGCCGGTCTCCCTCCAGATGCGTTGCAATTCAAGGTTCATCTGGCGGCGCAAAATCTGGTCGAGCGCCCCGAATGGTTCATCCATGAACAGGATTTGAGGATGCGTTACCAGTGCTCGCGCTATGGCGACTCGTTGGCGCATGCCGCCGGACAATTCACCAGGTAGAGCGTTTTCGTATCCCTTGAGGCCGACAAGGTCGATCATGTTTTGGATATGGGCAGTCTCTTTTGCAGCTGACCGTCCCAAAACTTCGAGAGGCACCTCAATGTTGCGCCGGACACTGCGCCACGGCAACAGCGCGGAATCCTGAAATGCTACGCCTGTCTGGCCCGCTTTTGCTGCCTGCATCGGGGAAGTGCCAGCGATCTGCACCGCTCCGCCATCAGAGGTTTCAAGCCCCAGGGCGATCCGCATGACCGTTGACTTACCGCAACCCGAAGGGCCGATGATCGCGGTAAAGGATCCCTTGGGGCAGGACAGGGTCACGTCGCGCAACGCTTCGACAACCTTGCCCCGTCCCGTAAAGGTCTTGCAGACCCCGGAAAGGGAAATCCCGTCCGGGGCCGACATCAAATCTCCTCAAGCAGGGTGGTGTCGAACATGTCGCGCGTGCCTTTGATGCCAACCTCTGAAAGCGCGCGTAGGTTGGCTTCGATGCCTTCTTCGGTCATCGCCATGTATCCTGCGGGGCTTTCCATCAGTGGCTGCTGAGCATTGTTGAAGAAAATCTCGTCATCAATGGTACGGCCTGTGCCTGCGAACCACGTGTCAGCCCATTTCTGAGGCCAGAGGTTTGGATCCTTGAAATTCTCATCCCAGCCTTTGCGCGAGGCTCGCAGCCAGGAAACCAGCTCGGCGCGTTTGTTGGCAAGCGTTTCTTCGGTCACGACAACGGTATCATTGTAGATCGTGAAGCCAAAGTCATAGAGCAGGAACGACGTCGCTTCGACACCTTGTTGGCTGATTGTGTAGGGAACATTCGTCGTGAAATCGAGGCTGGCGTCAATCTCGCCCTGAATGAGCGGCGTCGGGTCGTAGGCATAGGGTACGATATTGACGTCTGCAGGATCGATCCCGTTCAGCGCCAGCATCGCATTGACCGAGATTACGTTGACTGGGGGTACGGCCAGCGTTTTGCCGATCAGATCCTTGGGTTCAAGGATCGGGTTTGAAGCCAGCGACACGATCCCAATCGGGTTCTTCTGATATTGCGCGCCGATGATCTTGAATGGAGCGCCTTGCTCCGCAATCGCCTTGATCGTGGTGTCAGGCGTGGTCAACGCCAGATCGGCGCGGCCAGCAATGATCGTGCTTTCAGGGATCACGTCGGGGCCGCCTGACAGATAGGTCAGATCGAGCCCTTCTTCGGAATAGTATCCTTCGTCAATCCCAATGAAATAGCCTGCGAATTCGGCGTCATTGATCCACGCCGCCTGCATGGTGAACGGTGTGGCGGCACTGGCCCGGAGCGGCAGGGAGGTGGCGGCGACGCTTGCGGCGGCTGTGCCGAGGAAATGGCGGCGGTTCAGTCTGAGTGTCATGGGAGGGGCTCCTTTGTTGGGATGATCAGGCGAGGCCTTGAAGGCGCTGAAGCTCTTGCAAGGGTGGGGTTTCAGAAATCTGTTTGGGTTCGAGCAACGGCCATTTCACACCGCGCGGACGCTTGGCCCGACGTTCGACCACATGCGTCTTGTGGGGTGTCAGGATGGTATCAACCAGAATATCGGTTTCGGATGGCTGCAACTGCTCTTCCACAAGCTGCACATCATGGACGACGGCATGAACCGGCGTATGTTCATCCACCAGGCCAAGATCGGTGAACATGCCCCATTCGAGATCAAAGAAGCCGTGGCCTTTTCCGAAACGGACACCGTTGACCGATACGGCCGATGCCCCTGTCACAAGATAGTCAAACCGCCCTTTCTGGGCGATCTCTTCCAGCGTGATCGGGACGCCGAAATGTTCCATCCCATCAAGCCAAGAGGCATACAGCGCGGCGCCGTCAGGCACTGTGGCTGGGTCAAGGTAAACAAAGCCACGGTAAATTCCATAGGTCGACATGACGAATGGTTTGCCATCTTCAATCATGCGGCGTCGCAGATCGGCAAGGCAATTGTCAGGTGTGATGAAGGCAAAGCGGCTGTTCTGGTAAGCCTCACTTTGTACGACGCGGTCAGTTGCTGCTTCCGAACCTTCGAAATCAGGGATGACTTCGGCAAAGTTCATGTGAAACCGGGTGTCAGGCCTCGCCACGTCCTTTAGTTTGGTCCATATCTTTTCGCGGATGGTCTTGGAGGTCGACATTTTGCTCATTTCGTGTGTTTCATTGTTTCATCATCATGAAACAGGCGTTCCAAACGTCAAGAGAATTCGTTTCCCATGGCCTCAAGATTAATCCTCAGAATCCAGGAACGTTCTACGCGTCTGACGTCGAGCGAAAGGAAAATCGCACAGGTTTTGCTGCAAAATCAGAGCCTTGTTGAAACACACACGGCGACGGAACTTGCTGCAAAGGCCGGAGTGTCAAAAGCGACAACTGCCCGTTTTTTCCGCAGTTTGGGATATGCCGACTTTGAAGAGGTCAGGCTACAGGCCCGCGAAGAGCGCAATCGGCGGGAACCTTATGCAGCTGTCGAATCGATCCCTCAGGCTGCGACATTCGGGCGGACCATTTCAGATCATCTTGAGCTGGAGCAGCGAAATCTGGCACGCACGTTTGAGGAGTTACGCTCGGACCTGCTGCCCGATATTGCTCAGATTCTGGAAGAAGCGCCCCGCGTCTGGTTTGTCGGATTTGGCGACGAACAGGGCTTGGCCCGGCTAGGGCAGTCGCAGTTTGCGCGGTTGCGACACGGCGTTCACGAGTTGCAGGGGCAGGGGCAGACCTGGGCAAATGAACTGTCAATGACCGGCCCCCGTGATGTGTTGGTCCTTTTGACGTTCGAGCCGCGCCCAAAGGTGCTGCGCCCCTTGCTGGCCCATGCCCGCACCACACGGATGCGCGTCATCACGCTGACCGATCACGCCTATGCCCCACAGGCCGAGCGGTTCTCTGAGGTTGTTCTCCCGTGCCACGTTGCAAGCTATGGCGCGCTCCCAACGCATGCCACGATGCTTTCCGTCCTGCGGCTGCTCGCCGTGGCCTATCTGGGCCGTAACCCCGAAGTTGTCAGTCAGCGCATCTCTACGCTGGCGGCGATAGATGAGGAACTCGACCTATTTGAATAGCTGAAGGAATCGCCCGGATCGTACGGTTCTAGAAACGGAAAGAGCCCCCATCGAGGCAGTATTTGCTCAAGGTTGATAGTATTTGATGAGTGAAAGGCGACTTAGGGCCGCGCTTTGCTAAGGAGCTGTGATAGGCGGGGGTTTTCGTCGCTTTCCCGACAGAGCGTTCCCTACGATAGCAGCGAGCAGAACCGCACCGCCGATCAGGGTGTAAAGGCTCGCGGTTTCCCCCAGAAACAGCCAGACCCAGAACGGGCCTAGTAAAACTTCTGCCAGAGATAGTAGCGTGAGCTCTGCCGCGGGAAGGCTACGTGAGCCCAAAGTGTAGAGGATCAGACCGGCACCAACCTGGAAAATCCCCATGCCCATCGCAATGCCGGCATCACTTGGGCTCAGTACGATGGAAAGCCTGAGGCTAAGACATATCACCAGAGTAATGATGATCGCGAAGAGGCCTGACAGGAAGACCGCTGGAAGCATCTCTCCTGTACGGCCCCATCGCAATGCTACGGTGAAGACAGCAAAACCGAAAGCTGATCCAAGAGCGGCAAGGCTGCCCGTCAGGGCGACACCGCCAGATTTATCGGCAACCATGATGGCAATCCCGCCGATTGCGACGATGATTGCGATCCATGTTGCAGCGCGGACAGGTTCCCGTAGCACGATCCATCCGAGCACCGCGGCCATGAACGGCGCTGTTGCAAACAAGAGCATGGCGTTCGCAACCGAAGTGTTCTGGATAGCGTAAATTCCGCCGGAATAGGCCGCGACCAGTGAAAGCCCCGCGATGCTGGCCGGGGCGCCAATACGGCGTATCTGAACAAAAGGGCTTTCGCCCGACCGTACGAGAATAAGAAAGTACAAAAACAGCGACAAGCTGATCGATCGATAGAGCAGTATCTGCCACACGACAGCGTCTTCAATCAGGCGGATACCAAGACCGACCGTTGACCACAGAACCCCCGCTGCAAAGACGAAGAGCACACCATACTTGTGAGCGTTCGCATTGGAAGATGTTGGTGCCAAGGATGTCATGTCGGGCCGCTCGATGAAGTCATTTCTTCAAAGTAAACGGCTTGGAGAGTGCTTCGCCCATTCATTTGCGACATTCACGTGATTTATGCCTTGCGGCTTTGGGTGTTCACGCCTGTCGCATGAATTGTGAATACCCGCTGTGGTGACGCTGCGCCGCTGCATCCGATTACATCGGTATATTTGGTTAGGGCCGCCCTTTTGGAGCGGCCCAATTCATTAGAATTTGCCCGGGTAGCCTTCGGGCAGTTCGCCAGATGGCATGTCCGCAATGACATCCCAGTGCTCAACGATACGACCATCCTCAAGACGGAAAAGATCGAAGTACGCGGTCGGCTGCTCACCAAAGACACCCTCAGCTGCGGCGAAAACAAAGTTTCCTTCCGCCACAACCATAGCGAGGTTGGTGTAGTAGAAGGCGATGTCGTTCTCTCCCAGATACTGCAGAAAGGCACCCAGACCTTCGAGCCCATCGCCCGCTTGTGTGTTGTGTTGAAGGTACTTTTCGGGGTTGATGTAGTCGGTGAAGTCTACTTGCTCGCCTTTGATCAAAACACGGTTGATAAAGTCTTCGACGAGCGCCTTGTTCTCGGCAGTCTTATCAAGATCAGTTACGACCGTTTCCCCATCAATCTGAGTTCGCCCCGATGGGTTGGGCTGCTCAACGACTGGGCTCATATTGTCCCAGTGCTCGACGATTTTGCCGTTGTCGATGCGGAAGACATCGAACGCAACCAGGGGAACAGGCCCAAAGTTCTCGTAGACAGAGTGGGTTACGACGAGATCGCCTTCGGCAATGATCCGGATTGGTTCAAAAGAACCCTCAGGATTGCCTGGCAGGTTGCTCAGCAGCCCTTTCAGTGCGTCAACGCCTGAAGCCGCCAATGGATTGTGCTGGATGTAGGGGTCCGCAAAATAGTCGTCAACGGCGTCAGTGTTGCCGCGCACAAATGCGTTGGTCATGCCATCGATCACGATCTGCTTGTTGGCTTCTAAATCTGCAAGTGCAGCTGTTGTGCCAAGCGCCATTGCGCCCAGTGTTGTCAGTGTCTTTTTCATGATCTCATTCCTTTGAGTTTGGCTCAGGCAGCGCGCTGCCAGGTTAGGGTGGGGTTTTCGCGAAAGGCGAAGCGGGCAAGGTGATCACCGACAAAACGTTCCAAGCGTTCCAAGTCGTGGGATTTGCCAAGAACGGTGATGGAAAGGTCCGCCTCGGTGGCGGTCATTTTGCAGGCGCCGAACGGCAATGTGACTTCAGCCTCTGTCGTGGTGAACGTGACGGGAACCTTGTGGCCAAAGTGTTTGCCAAGCTGCTGTAAATACTTGGAGCCATGGGGCGTGGTCAGGTGCAATGTGCTGCTGGTCATCAGTCTCTCCTTGCTACGGAAGACAGACATAGACAGAACCAGTTTGTTTGATTATCCCGTATCTAACGAAAGAATTGTTCGATGGTTTAGAAAGATGGATATCTATCGCAGCTTGGCTGTCTTTGTCGCTGTCACCGAAGCGGGAAGCTTCAGTGGCGCGGGGCGACGTCTGAAACTGTCGACATCGGTGATCAGCCATCATGTGTCGAAATTGGAAGCCTATGTCGGGGCTTCGCTGTTTTTCCGCTCAACCCGTTCGCTATCTCTTACGCCAGAAGGCCAAACGGTTCTGCCGTCTGCGCGCACCATGGTGAATGCTGCAGACGAAGCCTTGGATGCTTTGATGGCCACCAGTGACGAGCCCGCGGGCGCGCTGCGCGTCACGCTGCCAGCCTTCGGAGAACGTAGCCCTTTGCAACGGTCCATCCTGCGCTTCGCGCGCAAGCATCCGATGGTGGCCATCACGATGCACGCCAGTGATTACCCTGTTGACTTGGTTAAAGAGGGATTTGACCTCGCCATCCGCCTCGGCGTTCTGAGTGACAGCACGATGATGAGCAAACGCATCGGCAGTTTCGGGCGCAAACTTGTGGCCTCCCCCTCATATTTGGCAGCGCGTCCAAAGATCAAAACATTTGAAGACCTGAAAGCCTGCGACTTCATCTCAATCGCCATGTTGCCCGATGTGATCACGCTGTTCCGAAAGGGCGATGAGTTCAGCTTTGAGCCGGCAAACGTAAGGCTGGAAGTTCACTCTTTGGCATCGGCCAAGTCAGCGATACTTGAGGGCCTTGGCGTCCAGCACCTACCCGACAGCGAGGTAGAAGAGGAAATCAGCAGCGGCCTTTTGGTCGAGGTCTTGCCGCAATGGTCTCTTCCGGATCTGGGCGTCTACGCTGTTTGGCCAGATATTGGTCCGCAAAAGAGACTGACCCGCCTGTTGATAGACTTCATGAAGAACGAGCAGCAAATTTAATCAAACCCGACGTTGTTTGATTGTTGCACGATGTCCGCTTGCGTCCGTTCCCGCAACACGCGCGGGGTGCTGGCAGGCGAAATTTGACGCGCATATCGCGCGGGACGGCACCTTGCGAAAGCCCGAACAAGTTGCTGTAGCCACTGACCGGCTTTGAGCATGGCTGCACACCCAAGCAGACGCGCTTGAGCTTGGCGAACACGAGGTCTCGTCACTCTCAAGGCAAGGCGAAAATGTCATGTCCTCTGGGCGATTGTTAGAGCGCTGCAGAGCTATGCCGCGTGCGCACAGGGTTCGATGCGCGTTCCTTCTCGCGAACGCCACTGGCTTTGAAGTGTATAGCTCACGAGCCTGTAAAGCCGTCCATGTTCAGATACCTGCAGGCTATTCACCAAATCGGAGCAGTCATGAGGTTCGGAGAATATCGCCCAGGTGAGACCGCCATCGACCCTCCGGGCGTAAGAGCAAGTGCTCAGCCCCGTCCGCATAACTCTCGACTACAACAGAAAATCCAGCCGCAGGCCGGATCGGGAGAACGCTCTCGTTGGGAAAGTGGCGGAGAGGAAG
>JAHDIS010000023.1 GCA_020630695.1 Paracoccaceae bacterium
TTTAGGTTCTGGCGCCGCAAGGCGTGGGGGTTCAAGTCCCTCCACCCGCACCACTGATTTCCGGTCTTTGACAGCGATCTTTGGCGTTGCGCCGACTGCCCGTCAGGATGCTTTTACGTTTTGATGATCGGAAAAGCGGGTCAGGGCGGCGTGCAGTTTCTTGATCGACAGTGGTTTGGTCATCATATCGTCCATTCCCACCTCGAGGCAGTTTTCCTTCACGCCAGGCATGATGTTCGCAGTGAACCCGATGATATACGCGGGCGTGTTGCGTAGCGTCTGTTCCTGCTTGCGGATCAGTTCTGTTGCCTCCAACCCGTCCAGATTTGGCATGTGACAATCCATCAAAATGACATCGTATTTGTCTGCGGTGGCTCTGCGGACCGCCTGATGACCGTCCTCCACCAAGGTGACGTCTGTCAGGCCGTGCTTTTCCAGCAGTTTTTCGGCGTGCAGCCGGTTGATGGGTTCATCGTCAACCACAAGGATCTTGAGCTGCTTGAACGCCTCTTCCAACTGCGTTGGCGCGGCACGGTCCTTGCGGGTCTTGGTTGGCTTTGCCTGCAGTTTGACTGGTAGCCAGACGGACATGGTTGTGCCGCCCTGTGCGCCGCTCTTGGCGGATATTTCACCGTCCAGAAACGTGACCAGACTTTGACAGATGGTCAGCCCCAAACCCGAGCCTCCGTACCGTCTCGTGGTGCTTGAATCGCCTTGATTGAACTTTTCAAAGATGGTCTCGAGGTGATCGTCAGAAATGCCGATGCCTGTATCGGTGACGGAAACGATCAACCCGGTTCGCCCGTCGCGGCTCTCAAGTGCGGTGCTGATGGTCACACCGCCTGTTTCTGTAAATTTGATGGCGTTGTTCACCAGATTTGTCAGAACCTGCGCCAGCTTTTCCTTGTCGGTGGTGACGGTTTCCACATCGACCGTGCTGTCGTGTTTGAGATAAATGCCCTTTGCCTTGGCCGTCTGCTTGAACAGGCCCGTGATCTCATGCACCAGACCCGAAACGCTGAAGCTTTCGCCAAAATACCGCATTTCACCAGTTTCGATCCGGGTCAGGTCAAGGATCTGGTTGAGGTGATGCAGCAATCGTTCACCCGCGCCATGCACAGAGTTCAGCAGCTCCTTCGTTCTCGGATCGTGGTTTTCTGAAACCAGCACTTCAGTGATGCCTAACACGCCGGACAAGGGTGTGCGCAACTCGTGGCTCATGTTGGCCAGAAAATCGGTCTTGGCCTTGTTTGCCTTCTCGGCCTCGTCCCTTGCGGTCTTGAGTTGCTCTGCCGAAGCCCTCAGCTCCCAACGGGCACGTTCAAAACTGTCTGCCAGTGTCTCGAGCTCATACGAATGCATTTTGGGCCGGGCCACTTCGCTGTCGTCGATCCCCAGGGCCGTCGCATCCATCATCGAGGTCAGGCGCTGGATCGGCGTCAACAATACCCGTTCCGCCAGAAAGTACGTGAGGAACGTGACAAACAGCATGACGCCAAAGATCAGCAAGAGCTGGTTTGTCGCTTCCTGAATAATCGGGTCAGCGATCACGTTCAGGTCTAGAACCAGTTGAATGGTGCCCAGTCGCGCATTCTTGCCTCCGATTTGATAGGTCTGGATCTCGATGCGTTTGCCGGATGGCATTTCTGCTGGTTCGAACAGCGGATAGAGGGAGCGGCCAAGATCGTCGGTCAGGACGATTTCCTGAATGATCGGAAGACGTTCCTTAATCAGATCAAGCTGGTCATAGACATTCGCCAGCTCGCCGCCGACCAGCATTGGAACCAGTCCTTCGACCGTGACTTCGATGACCGGCTCGACCGTGGCCATGGCCTGCGCAACCGAAGTCTCGATTTTTCGAGGCACAAATACAAACGCCGTGGCGCCCAAGATCAGGCAGAACAGCGTGAACAAAAAGATCAGAGTTCTGCAGCGAAGGCTGGTGAGGCCGATCATTCAGACATCCATTATTCGCGGAACTTTTCGAGGCCCATGTCGCGCAAGGCAGCGTATTCATCAATGTTCGTTTCAACCGGCTGTTTGAGCGGGATACGCTCAAGCAGTTCTGGGTTCTCTGCGCCGATCTTCAAAATCTCTGCCGTAATCCTGGCCACATGGTCTGATCCGACCCGTGGGTGTATCGCGATTGGGTGCGCCGGAACCTGCTGTGTTCTGTATATGACCCGCAGACCTTCTGACAGGGCAGGGTCCTGCGTGCTGAGCGACCGTTGAACGCCGCCTCCGGCTGCGACCAGCTGTTTGTAGACGTTGAGGTACACAGAGGTATGCGTGCCGACGTAGCGAGTGGTGTAAGAGATCCCAACCCTCTCTGTCAGTTCCGCACGCATCAACAGCGAAGCGCCAAGCGCGTTGGGTGAAGGGAAGGCCAGCTCCTGACCATCGAGATCCTTCACGTCCTGAAACTCTGAGTCCGCCGCCACGACAAGAATACCCTGCAGCTTACGGGCACCGGAACGGATGATTGGAAGATAATTCTGTTCATCATGCGCCATGACAGCATGAAAGGGGTTCATGTACACGATGTCGAAGCTTCCGGACTGAAAGTCGTCTTCGAATTCCGGAATGCTGCGCGAGGCACGGAGCCGGACGGTGCAACCCGTCGCTGTTTCAAGTCGTTCGATGACGGGGGTCCACGCAGCCAGAATACGGCGGTGTTCGAATTGAGGAACGACTCCCAAGCTCAGCTCGCACGAAAGCGCGGCGCTTCCGAGCAAAGAGATCGCCACGGCAGCTCCGATAACTACGCGTCGAAACATGACTTGTCCTTTCAAACTTTGGATTTCGCCGCTTTCCACGGGATCGCAGCGATGCCCCAACACCCACTTACCTTGAGGTAGTAAACGCACCTATTCACTGCGTAAACGCGGGCTATCCTGAAAAGACAAATACCTATCCATTTGTGTAGTGGAGCCGGTATTCGCATCTCGATAGCTCTGAAAAAAAAGACAAAATATCGAGGCAGATTTGATGATCAGACAACCAGAGCTGTTGGATTGGGCCGTCTTTATGGATTCGGTTGCCATGTTCGGCCACAGAGCCGTCCGCCGCGAAAGCTGCGCGGCATTCCGATTAATCCAGAAAGACCTGAACAGCATGAGAACGGCGAATTGCGCGCCCTCATTCACAGTGTGGGCCACCAAGCTGCACCGGGGTATCGGACCGTGTGGCGTCTTTGGCGCCAAGGCACTTATGACCAATCTCCAACATCTTGAGTTCATGCTCAGGGCTGGTCAAACGGACGGCTTGGCGCGCAAGGCGGAAACGGTTTCCAACCTTGCGCAGTTGACCACACTCGAAGTCAAATGGCGCATTGGGTTCTTTGGCGTAAGGGCGGACAGTGTGCCGCGTACGTTGAAACAGGTGGCCTGACTTTCAGTTCAGTTTGAACGCCGAAACGAAAAACTGCCGGTCGAGCCGGCAGTTTTCTGGTATTTTTGAAGTACGTGCTTAGACGCTGGCTTCCATCAACAGAGCGCTGGCTTGCATTCTGCTTTTGACGCCCAGCTTCTTGTAGATTGATCGCAGTTGTTCCGAGACCCGTGACACGGTTACGCCCATCCGGTTAGAAATCTCTGCGTTGCTCATGCCCTGAGCGACCATCACGAGGGTTTCGCATTGTTCGGCGGACAGACGTCCAGCCAGCGCCGGCGGAATGTCACTGAGGTTTTCCATTTTGATTTCATCTGGGATCTGGTCGGGGTTATCCAAGAGCATTTCAGTCAATTCCACGATCCGGCGGGCTGGCGTGTTCTTGCGGATAAAGCAGCAGGCTCCCACAGACTGCGCAACCACAACATCGTGGTAGGACGTTGATCCAGACAGGACGGCGACTGGGTTCTGGCGATTTTCCATCGCAATGTTGGCAAGCCAGTCAAAACCATGTGCGTCAGGCATGTGCAGATCAGCCAGAATCAAGTCAAAAGGACCTTTGGCTCGCATCGCATCCAAAGCCTCATCGACGCTCGAAACCGCCAGGATATCCACGTCATCAATCGACGCGAGGTATCGTCGCAAGCCATCAAGAACCATGTGATGGTCGTCTATTAGCATTAGAGATCGTGGCATATCACGGGGCCCTCATATATACGCTTCTGCCGATGTATTGGCACAAAGGATACGGCTATGAGAACCCGAAACGGGCGGAACAATTCGCATGCCCCAAGCGCTAAAACCAAGGGGTATAGGGGCTATGCTTTTGGGTGGTTTACATTAGCACTAACAATGCTTTTTTAGGGTTGGGAGAATGCTATGACCGACGAACAGACAGTTTTGGACCTCGACACTTTCGAAATGGCAGAGGACCTTTTTGGTCGCGATGAATTGCTTTCGCAGTGTCGTGAGCATTTCTCGGGGCTACGGGCAACCTTGGACAAATTGCATAACAGTAGCGATCCATCAGCGCTGGTTGAGCAAATTCACCGGACGCAGGGGCCCAGCAGCATATTTGGCGCTGAACAGACTTTTGACGTGGTTGCAGAGCTTGAAGTCCAGTTGCGCCAGCAAAGCAGTGTCAGCGCGTCGGACATGGCCCGCGTCACGAATGTCGTCGACCAGACTTTGCAGGAAATCGAACAGCGGCTCAGCGAAAACGCCTGACGCGACCTTCGGGAATCATACCTGACATCAAAAACAATCCAGTTTTGACCGGATCGCCTGCGAATACTGCTTGCAGCTTGGCTATTGCACCCGTATCACGCCTTGGATTTTGACCGCCGCGGACGCCTCTGCGGCCCCAATGCAATGGATAAGGACGACATGCAGGTCACCGAAACACTGAACGAAGGTCTCAAGCGCGGCTACTCTATCACCGTCTCTGCGGCGGAGCTGGAAGCCAAGGTCAACGAAAAGCTGGCCGAAGCGCAGCCTGAAATTGAAATGAAGGGATTCCGCAAGGGCAAGGTGCCTATGCCGATCCTTAAAAAGCAGTTTGGCCAGCGCCTGCTGGGCGAGTCGATGCAGGAAGCCATCGACGGTGCCATGAACGAGCACTTTGAAAAGTCCGGCGATCGTCCGGCGCTCCAGCCCGAGGTCAAGATGACCAACGAGGATTGGAAAGAAGGTGACGACGTTCAGGTCGACATGTCCTACGAAGCGCTGCCAGAGATTCCGGAAGTGGACCTCAGCGGTCTGAAGATCGAAAAGATGGTTGTCAAAGCAGACGATGCATCCGTCGACGAAGCGCTGGCATCGCTGGCCGAAACCGCGCAGGACTTCAAGGATCGCAAGAAAGGCTCCAAGGCCAAAGACGGCGATCAGGTTGTCATCGATTTCGTCGGCAAGGTTGACGGCGAAGCATTCGAAGGCGGCTCTGCCGAGGATTACCCGCTGGCTTTGGGCTCCAACTCTTTCATCCCAGGCTTCGAAGATCAGCTGGTTGGCGTGAAAGCGGGCGAGGAAAAGGCCGTTGAGGTCAAGTTCCCAGAAGAGTACGGCGCAGAAAACCTGGCCGGTAAGGACGCTGTCTTTGACGTAACCGTCAAAGCCGTTAAAGAGCCGATCGCAGCCGAGATCAACGATGAAATGGCGCAGAAGTTCGGCGCCGAAGATCTCGATGCGCTGAAAGGCCAGCTGCGCGAGCGTCTCGAGTCCGAGTACACTGGCGCCGCACGCGCGGTGATGAAGCGTACGGTTCTGGACAGCCTTGACGATCTTGTCAGCTTTGAACTGCCGCCAACTCTGGTTGACGCCGAAGCCAAGCAGATTGCACATCAGCTGTGGCACGAGGAAAACCCAGAGGTGGAAGGACACGACCACCCCGAGGTTGAGCCAACCGAAGAGCACACCAAGCTGGCCGAACGCCGCGTTCGTCTGGGTCTGCTGCTGGCAGAACTGGGTCAGAAAGCTGAAATCGAAGTGACCGAAGCCGAGATGACTCAGGCCATCATGAATCAGGCGCGTCAGTACCCTGGCCAAGAGCGGGCGTTCTTCGATTTTGTTCGTCAGAACGCACAGATGCAGCAGCAGATGCGCGCTCCGATCTTCGAAGACAAGGTTATCGATCACATCGCCGAAGGCGCTCAGGTTACCGAAAAAGAGGTATCCAAGGACGAGCTGCAGAAGGCGGTCGAGGAACTGGACGAAGAATAATCGTCTGACCGTTCAGGTCGACCTAACAAACAAAGCCGCCCTGAAAGGGGCGGCTTTTTTCATGGCTTAGTCAAATAGGGTTGTGTCCAAGTGTTGAAGCGCCCTGCAAAAAAAACAGCCATAGGACGGCTGAAGCCGTTGAAAACAAAAGAATAGAAACCCGAGCGCTCAGTCGCTGACAGAACGTAAGAAAGACAAAACCGCGGTTTGCTGGGGTGCGGACAGAGCCGTGAACAAGTCGATCAATTCACGTTTCTTGCGCGGCGCAACTCCGGTATTTTCGAAGGGTTGCGGTGTTTCCGGGCTATCTTCGAAGAAGTAGGAAACCGGGACATTCATCGCCTGAGAGATTTGCCAAAGCCGTGAGGCAGCAACTCTGTTTTGTCCGTTTTCGTATTTTTGAACTTGTTGGAAGCGCACGTCGATGGCTGTAGCCAGTTCCGTTTGCGTCATTCCCAATGCCTGTCTGCGTGTCTTGATCCGTTTGCCGACCAGTTGATCCATCTCTTGCATGGTCTTTTTTACCTATTAACTTTTTGACGCCAACAAACGTTAATATCGCACGAATTTTTCGAACTAAGCAATGGGAATTGAAGGAAAAAAAATTCATTACCTTCGGTTGAGTGCTAGTCAAAAAAAACGCGCGACCGGTGTGGTCGCGCGTTTCTAGCACAGTTTGAAGAACTAAAAAATTAGTCTTCGTTTTCTTCTCCGGCATCGGCGGGCGCCGCTTCCTGCTCGGCAGGGGCGTCGTCATCGTCGATGGCAGCAGAGCCGATATCGTCGAACAGTTCGGCAATCTCGAATTCCGCCTGCGCTTCTTCTTCGGCCGCCAGTTCCTGAATGGACTTGCCGGATGCCTGCAGCTCGGCTTCTTCAGGCGAACGAGCTACGTTCAGCGCGATGGTCACCATGACTTCGGGGTGCAGGTGCACCTCGACTTCGTGCAGGCCCAGTTCTTTGATGGGCGCGCGGATGATGACCTGCTTGCGGTCGAGAGAGAAACCTTCCTCAGTTGCAACTTCGGCGGCGTCACGCGTTGTGACCGAACCGTAGAGGTTGCCGCCATCGGATGCCTGACGAATCACGATGAACTGCTGGCCATCCAGCTTTTCACCCAGCGCTTCGGCTTCCTTGCGGGTTTCCAGGTTGCGCGCTTCAAGCTGAGCTTTCTGCGCTTCGAACTGGGCGATGTTCTCTTTGCTGGCTGTCAGCGCTTTGCCCTGCAGCAGCAGGAAGTTGCGCGCATAGCCCGCTTTGACGTCAACGACGTCGCCCATTTGGCCCAGCTTGGCCACACGTTCCAAAAGGATCACTTGCATTGCATTGGCTCCTTATTTCACGGCGTAGGGCAGCAGGGCGAGGAAACGAGCGCGTTTGATGGCACGGGCCAGTTCACGCTGCTTCTTTGCCGAGACGGCGGTGATACGGGAAGGCACAATTTTGCCGCGCTCAGAGATGTAGCGCTGAAGCAGCTTTGTGTCTTTGTAGTCGATCTTGGGTGCATTGTCGCCCGAGAAGGGGCAGACCTTGCGGCGGCGGAAAAACGGTTTTGCAGCCATGGTTTAACTCCTCTTCTTAAAGCGATTAGTTGCGGCGCTCGCGGCGATCGCCACGCTCGTCACGCTTTTGCATCTGAACCGATGGGCCTTCTTCGTGGGCGTCGACCTTGATGGTCAGAACGCGCATGACATCGTCATGCAGGCGCATCAGACGCTCCATTTCCTGAACGGCTTCGGACGACGCATCGGTCTTCAGAAACGCGTAGTGACCCTTGCGGTTCTTGTTGATCTTGTAGGCCATGGTCTTCACGCCCCAGTACTCGGATTCAACCAGCTTACCGCCGTTGTCCGCAAGAACTGTGCTGAAGTGTTCGACAAGGCCTTCGGCCTGCGCGTTGGAAAGATCCTGACGCGCGATCATGACATGCTCATAAAGCGGCATGTGTGCTCCATTTCTATCAAGGCGCATTTCAAAGGGCGGGCTTTCCCTTTCGCTCCCACCCACGAGAGACTGCGCGGTTCAGATTAACTGCGCGAAAGGTAGCGGCTCTATACAGGCTTTGGCCGCAGGATCAAGGGTGCGGCCGCGTTTGAAGAGGTTTCGCATCATTTCCCAGATGCCGCCGTATTTGTGCCTGTTTGCCACGTGAGTTTGCGGGCAACAGATTTTAGTCGAGGCAAATACAATGCGCGGAACCAGCAGCATAGATTTCAGCAGGGCTGGAATCCCGGCCACAAGCCCCAAGTCCGGCGCTGGCGTGATTGTCCGCATTGTTTGCCTTTTGATGGGATTTGCCCTCGTGTCCGCAGCATTTGGCCTCTGGCTTGTGCCGGGAGTGGGCAATTCGGCTGATTTCGCTCTGATCAAAATGGGGGTTTCCCTGTTCATGCTGATCTGCGGAATGTGCTGTCTTGTATTCGGCAAGGGCGGCACTCTCTAGGCGGCGACCAGCCTGACAGCCTTATCACTCAAATTGCCAGGGGTCCTCTGATTTCGCGATGAGTTGGCTGTCTGGCTGCGTGCACCGTTGCGCGATCCGATTGTGGGTTGTAGGGGTTCTGCCCAACGAAAGACCCAAGACGACGGAGCCATCGGCATGAAGCGTGCATTCATTTTTCCCGGGCAGGGCGCCCAGACCATCGGTATGGGGCGCGATCTCGCGCAGGCCTATCCTGCAGCGCAGGCTGTCTTTGACGAGGTGGATGAGGCGCTGGGTGAAAAACTGTCCGACTTGATCTGGGAGGGGGACATTGAAACCCTGACCCTGACACAAAACGCACAGCCTGCGCTCATGGCGACATCGATGGCCGCGATGCGTGCGCTGGAGGCCGAAGGTGTTGGGATCGCTCAGGCGGCCTATGTCGCAGGCCATTCGCTGGGCGAATACTCGGCCCTGACCGCCGCTGGCGCCTTCAGTGTCGGTGATGCGGCCCGTTTGCTGCGCGCCCGCGGCCTTGCAATGCAATCCGCTGTTCCGGTCGGTCAGGGCGCCATGGCGGCGATCCTCGGTCTGGACCTCGACGCGGTGCGCTCCGTCGCACAACAAGCGGCCGAAGGGGCTGTCTGTCAGGCTGCAAACGACAACGACCCTGCGCAGGTCGTGATCTCGGGGGACAAGGCCGCGGTCGAACGCGCCACGGTTCTGGCCAAGGAAGCCGGCGCAAAGCGTGCGTTGCTGCTGCCTGTCAGCGCACCGTTCCACTGCGCCCTGATGGAACCTGCCGCAGAAGCCATGAAAACGGCGCTTGCCGACGTTGCAATTGCCGCGCCCGCCGCGCCGGTGGTCTCAAACGTGCGGGCCGAGGCCGTGAGCGATCCTGATGAGATTCGCGGACTGCTGGTCGATCAGATCTGTGGCGCGGTCCGCTGGCGCGAGTCGGTTACCTGGATGGCCGCACAGGGTGTCACGGAATTCTGGGAAATCGGCGCAGGCAAGGCGCTGTCCGGCATGGTGCGCCGCATCGCCAAGGAAACCGCGGTACGCAACATCGGCACCGCCGGTGACGTTCAGGCCGCTCTGGATTCCATGAACGCCGGGTAATCCGCGACACCAAGAATTTTTGCCATGCCCCTGATTTGCAGGTGCAGGCACAATCAAAAAAGGAGAGGGTCATGTTCGATCTGACAGGAAAGACAGCGCTGATCACGGGTGCTTCGGGTGGTATTGGTGGGGCCATTGCAAAGGCGCTGCATAGTGCTGGTGCGACGGTTGGGCTCTCTGGGACGCGGGTTGAGCCGCTCGAAGCGTTGGCTGCCGAACTGGGGGAACGGGCGCATGTTCTCCCGTGCAATCTTTCGGATGCCGAGGCGGTGACTGCTCTGCCCAAACAAGCCGCTGAAGCCATGGGCGGAGTCGATATTCTGGTGAATAACGCGGGCATTACGCGCGATAACCTGTTCATGCGCATGTCAGAAGAAGAATGGTCTCAGGTGCTTGAGGTCAATCTGACCTCGACGTTCCGGCTGTGCAAAGGCGTGCTGCGCGGGATGATGAAGTCGCGTTGGGGCCGCATCGTCAACATTTCCTCTGTCGTTGGTGCGACAGGCAATCCGGGGCAGGGCAACTACGCAGCGGCCAAGGCCGGTATGGTTGGCATGTCGAAATCACTGGCCTACGAAGTGGCCAGCCGGGGCGTGACCGTCAATGCCGTGGCGCCGGGCTTTATCGAGACAGCCATGACCGACAAGCTGAATGATGACCAGAAGGGTGCTATTTTGGGCCAGATCCCTTCGGGGCGTATGGGCACACCCGAAGAGATCGCGGCAGCGGTCCTGTTCCTGTCCAGCGCCGAGGCTGGCTACCTGACGGGCACGACCTTGCACGTCAACGGCGGCATGGCCATGTTGTAGATCCGGGTCGTGGCCTTGCTGCGCAGCGGCGTGGGAAAGCATTTGCCATCCCCGCTGCCTGTGTTATAGGCCCCCCAGATTTGACCGGGCGGAAAGTGCCGCTGGGTCACGTCCGGGCGGCCGCCCGGGTCAAAGCCGCCCCGTCCGGGGCAAGCAATGCCACCCCGGAAGGGCAAAGGCGAACTGGGCATCTAGGCCCGCCAAAAGTGAGGAAAAGACATGAGCGACATCGCAGATCGCGTGAAAAAGATTGTGGTCGAGCACCTGAGCGTCGAAGAAGAAAAGGTTGCCCCTGAGGCGTCCTTTATCGACGATCTTGGCGCCGACAGCCTCGACACCGTCGAGCTGGTCATGGCCTTCGAAGAAGAGTTCGGCATCGAAATCCCCGATGACGCAGCCGAGACCATCCAGACTTTTGGCGATGCGGTAAAGTTCATCACCGAAGCGCAGTAAGCGTCAGGTCGAAAAGATTTTAAACGGCGTCCGCTTCGGGCGCCGTTTTTCTTTTGGTGGGCGGTATGCGTGTTGAGGGCAACGTGGAGCCGCTTTGTGTTCGGCGCGCCGTGCGGCACGCCGACCGACTGGGGGCCAGCCCCCAGACCCCCGGGATATTTTCAGCACAAAGAAACAAGGCAGCGCTGCCGGGATTGTATCTCGCTGCCTATTTATAGCGCTGCACAAAGGCCTGCAGTATTTTCTCCGGCCATCTCACGTCAGCAGCACGGCACATCTCGATCAGGCTTTGGGTTTCGCCAGGTTCGAAATACCCGCGATCCTTGTAGATGTTGATCCGGGTTTCGAAGCCGGCGGCGTCTGCTTCGGGGTGGAATTGCGTGGCATAAACGTTTTGGCCGTGGCGGATCATCTGCATTGGGCAGCGTTCGGATGACAGCAGCTGTACGGTATCATCGGGCAGATGCTGAAGCGCTTCTTTGTGGCCGACAAAGGCATCAAACTGTTCGGGCAGGTCCGACAACAGCGGGTCTTCGGTGCCGTCGTGCGTTTTGACGCAGGTTACAGCGCTGACCGGTTCGGAAAACCGTGCCTTGGACACATCTGCCCCGAGGTGATGGCCGAGGATCCCAATGCCATAGCAGCAGCCCATGAATGGAATGTCCTGTTCCGTAATCTCTGGCATGAGGGACAGGCAGGCCGCTTCAATGCGGGCCTCAACGGGGCTTTTGGCATCGGGCGCGTCTGACACACAGCCCGGACCGCCCCCGACCATGACACCGGCATAAGTCTGGATGTCCAATCCGTTCGGCAGCGTTTCACGGTCGAGCCGGATGCGGTGCACCTGCGTCTCCGTCAACCCGCCCTTGTCCAGAAAGGCCTGGTATTCGTCGTCGCTGGCCTCGGTTTCGGGGCGCAATTGAAGCAATAAAAAGCGTGCCATGGGCCGGGCTTATGAAATGCTGTGCGGTTTGCCAAGGCCCTGTTGCCGGCTGGCCTTGGCAAGCCCGCCTGCCATGGGCTATGACGACACGCGACAAATCCAACAGACGCAAGAGGCAAGACGCCATGGCCGGCCATTCAAAATGGGCAAACATTCAGCACCGCAAGGGCCGTCAGGACAAGCTGCGGGCCAAAATCTTTTCCAAGCTTTCCAAGGAAATCACCATCGCCGCCAAAATGGGCGATCCTGATCCTGACAAGAACCCGCGCCTGCGCCTTGCGGTCAAGGAAGCCAAGGGGCAGTCGATGCCCAAGGACAACATCGAACGCGCCATCAAGAAGGCTGTTGGCGGTGAGGGCGAAGACTACGAAGAAATCCGCTACGAAGGCTATGGGCCCAATGGGGTCGCCGTCATCGTTGAGGCCATGACCGACAACCGCAACCGGACGGCTTCGACCGTGCGCAGCACCTTCACCAAGAATGGTGGCAATCTTGGCGAGACGGGCTCGGTTGGCTTCATGTTCGAACGAAAGGGAGAGATCTTGTATCCGGCGAGTGTGGGCGACGCCGACACGGTCATGATGGCCGCCATCGAGGCGGGCGCCGAGGACGTGGAAAGCACCGAGGATGGGCATATCATCCTGTGCGAGGACACCGACCTGAACGAAGTGTCCACCGCGCTTGAGGCCGAGCTGGGGGAAAGCGAATCCACCAAGCTGATCTGGAAGCCGACCACCACGACCGAACTGGATCTGGACGGAATGCAATCGCTGATGCGTCTGGTCGATGCGCTGGAAGACGACGATGACGTGCAGCGCGTGACCACCAACTTTGAGGCCTCGGACGAGGTAATGGCCCAACTCGAAGAGGCCTGACCCAAGCCTGAACGCCGGGCCACTCTAGCCTGCTCTGAGACCCCGCCCAAGTGGCGGGGTTTTTGTTTGTACAGCTTTGGGTTGATGTGGTTTGGTGGGGTCGTCAGTTAATCAGTGTCTGGATCCAAAGTGGCGTCACGAAGTGAAGTAAACTCAGACCTCAGCACTCAGCTTTCCTTTCTTGAAAGCTTGGTGTCCGAATTCGCCAAGGCCCCCATCGCTTCGACAGCGAGCATTATTGCCATTGTCGCAGGTTGTTCCGGATTGTTTCTTTGGAGTCGTTCTGAACAATCGGCGCGCGCGTTCGATCCTTCATGCCTTCAAACCAGAGGAGCTTGCCAATCGCCGAAAGGTTTTTGGCCGGGACATGGCGGTTGCTGAACTTCGTGCCGCATTGGTAAAAACAAGCAAAAGCGCGGTCGTACCGGTGCAGACCGGTATTGGAGGCGTCGGAAAGACGACCTTGGCCAAGCACTACGCCAAGGTCTACGCAGCAAAGTACGATCGCATCGAGTTTCTGCGCGCTTCCAGCGAACAGGAATTGATGGCTGATTTGGCTGCTTTGGCAAAACGGTTGCAACCTGAACTGGATGAATCTGCCGGAACCAAAGCGTTGGCGATACATGCGCGTGATTTGATTGCTGAACGTGCGGCAGGCAACACATGGCTTTTGATTTTTGACAATGTCGAAAAACCCCAGCTGATGCTGGATTGGATGATACGGGCGCGGCATTTGCATATGATCGTCACCAGCAGGTTTCCCGATTGGCAGGCTGACGGGTTCGAGGCAAAGCCGCTGGGCGTTTTGAGTGATAGCGCAGCCTTGGAACTACTACGGTCTGAAGCTGGGCGTGACGGCGCAGGTTTTCCGCAACTGGTCAATGATCTGGATCGATTGCCACTCGCCTTGGTCCACGCGGGTGAATGGCTGCGTACCCATCCGCAAAGATCTGCCAGTGATTACCTGAAAAAAATTGATCATCTAAAAGAGCGCTTGGAAATTCCGGGCGTCAGCTCGCAAGAGGATCGTACAACCGCAGCAGTGGTCGAACTGACCTTGCAAGGACTGGGCAAAGACGCCCGGGCATTGGCGAATGTCATGGCTTGGCTGGCACCGGATCGCATTGAGATGCGTCTATTTGGTGATCTTGTGGGGCTACCGTGGCTATCCAGATTCCAGCATCCCTTTGTTCGAACAATATCTAGACGAATTTGGCGGGTATCGCGGGACGAAATGCGGCTGCGGGCCGCGTTTTCCGAGTTGCGGACATCGGCACTGCTGGAAGAGGATCCAGATCGCAAAGAATGGTTTCGCATGCATCGCGTGTTCCAGCAGGTAATTCGCGCCGAAGGGGCTGCAAACGGGCAGCCGAGTTTCAGCAAAGCGAATGGTGCGGCGGCGCTGCTGGCGGGGCAGTTTCCGGCAAAGACTAGCCCGGTTAATGCATGGCCGACCTGCCGCCGGTTGGTGCCGCATGTGCAGGCGCTTTGGGCCGCGGCGGAGCCGCTGTGGCGGGGCGATTGGGGCAAACCCGGTTGGGCGGCGATGGATTATTTGCTGAATCAATCTGGGATTTTTCTGTCCGTCCAACATGATCTGCCTGCGGCGATTGACGCGAAGCGCGGATCGCTGGCGCTGACAGAGGCGCGGCTGGGGGAGGAGGATCGAGACGTCCCCCTGGCCCTTGGCAATCTGGCGTTAGATCTGGCCGATACCGGCGCATTTGCAGAGGCGCAGGACTATATCGACCGGGCCGTGGCGCTGAATGAACGGTA
Source organism: Paracoccaceae bacterium (assembly GCA_020630695.1). Taxonomy (GTDB): domain Bacteria; phylum Pseudomonadota; class Alphaproteobacteria; order Rhodobacterales; family Rhodobacteraceae; genus Thalassococcus_A; species Thalassococcus_A lentus. The sequence continues at coordinate 14,509 of JAHDIS010000023.1, forward strand.
CCGCACCGGGGCGGCGCGGGCGGATTTGGCGGGCAGCTACATGCAGCAAGCAAGCTTGGGGTTTCGGCGGATGCGGGCCGGGGGGCAGGTGGCCGAAGGGGCCGAGGCCATGGCAGAGGTGGCGCTGGACAAGGCGCGAGAGATCTGGGCAGAGCTATCTGGCGAAGACAGCGCCGAGATGTCGAACTGGTGGAATGAATTGGGCTATCTGCGCCGCTTACAGGGGCGCAAGGGGGCGCAATTTCAGGCCTATGGCCGCGCGCTGCAGATCCTGCGCGCCCTGCCGCAGGCGGATCGCGGCGATCTGGCGATCTATGCCATGAATTATGGCGGCACGGCGTTGGAGCTGGGCCGGGCGGAAGAGGCGCTTGGGGCTTTGCAGGAGGCTTATGATATCGCAGCAGAGATTTTCGCGGAAGCGCCAAACCACGGGTTCTATGTTGCATGCAGGCAATGGCATATTTCTTGCCTGTTTGTTTTGGCACGTAAGGGGCAGAACACGCACGCGCAGGCCGAGGCGCTTTGTGCCAAGCATGGATTGGATTTTGCAGAACGGGAAGCGGTTGCTGAATTACTGCCGCTCGAACCCGTTCCCTTGGACGATCACCCACCAAACCCATCCGATTAAAGCGCCCCGCCTTAAACTTGAGGCACAAATACCCTGCCATGCCTTCGGCATTCTCGGGACATTCGTGCCACTTGATAGTTCAGGTTAAAGGCGGAACGCTTTAAACCAGCGCGCGGCGGATCAGGTTCAGGCCCATGATCAGGAACATCCACAGGATCGCCTTGCGAAAGCCGTCGGGGCTCAGTTTGCCGCGCAGGCGTTCGCCGAGGGCAAAGCCGATCAGGCTGGGCACCACCATGGCCAGCGACAGCGGCGCGGTTGCACCGTTCAGCAGCCCGGTCTGCCAAAACCCAATCGCCAGAGGCACGCCGCCGATCAGGATGAACCAGCCGGTGGCCCGCACAAATTCATCCGCATCCGTGCGCCGCGCCACAAGATAGGTCACGAAGGGCGGCGACCAGATGCTGGTGAACCCGCCCAGCACGCCCGCGCTCAGCCCTGCGGCGGTCTGTGCGATCCGGTCGTGGCGATCCGGGATTTGCGGTGGCCGGCCAATCAGGCTGGAGGCGGCGAATGTGACGATGGCCACTCCGATGGCGACCAACAGTGCCTCGCTCGATAGTCCGGCCGAAACCTGCGTGGTCAGCCAGAGCGAACAGGCCAGCGTGGCCATCAGGATCCAGTATTTACGCACGGTCTGCCAGCCTGCCTTTTCACGGAAGACCTGCCAGATGTTCGACAGGATGATCGGAAAGACCACCAGCGCGATGGCGGTTTGCGGAGGCAGGAACTGGCTCATCAGGCCGACGGAAATCGTCGGCAGCCCGATTCCCAAGGTGCCTTTGACCGCCCCGGCAAAGAGGAACACCGCAAAGACCAGAACAAAGGCGTTGTCGATTGGGGGCAAAGCATTGCGCCTTCTGGTGGGGGGCGGGGCCTGATTGAGCAGGCAGGCTAGATCAGCCCGGCACGGATGTCACCCGGCTTGCGCGCCTTTGTGGCCGCTGGCGGGCCTTGCTGGCGCTGGCAGTGATCCCAGCAATGCGCTAGGACGGGCCAATGCTGCGGGCGGTTGTCATATTGGTGCTGGTCATCGGGCTCTCGATTGGCGCGACTTGGTACTTCGGGGCCGAGGTGCTGATCGCACTGGGGCTGATCGCGACGCAGATCAAGGTGCTGTTCAAAAAGCTGGCCATGATCGAATGGCCCGCCCTGATCCTCTGGCTCAAGACCCAGACAGCGGCATTCTTTCGGGTAGAACTGCTCAAGAAGTGGCTGATGAGCACTGCCATGCCGCTGGTTCTGGGGCGCACGGTGCTGCGGCGGATCAGTGCGGCACTGCGGGGGTATCTGTCGGGGGTCACACGGCGGTTCGAGTCCATGATGGATTGGTTTCGCGGGCTTGGCCCGATGGAAAAAGCTCTGGCCTGGGCCATCATCCTGTTTGCGACGCTGGGGCTTAGCGTGACGTCGCTGGGGCTGTGGCTGGTGCTGTTTTCGGTGCAACTGCCGCTCTGGGTGGTTGCGGCGGCGGCCAGCTTTGGCAAGATGATCTGGACCAGTTTGCACAAATGGGCGTTCAAGGCGCTGGCGTTCTTTCAACTTGGGTGGCTGTGGCGCGGGATCCGGTGGTTTTTGCCGCGCCGCTGGCTCGATGCAAAGCGGCGCTGGGATTACCGGGTCGCGCGGGCTGTGATCCGGCGACGGCGTTTGACGATCCGGCAGGTTGCCGAGCGCAAGGATCGCCTGCCGTTTCGTATGGGAGTGATGGTCGAATACCTGTTTGGCGGTTCAAAGCCCTGAATGCCAAGCAACCGGGGTGTCAGGGCTGTTCCAGCGCATCAGCAGCACTGCGCCGGATCGAACGGGTCAATGGCCCAAGCGCATCACGTAGCGAACTGCGCACCTGCCAGAACAACGGCACCTGTTCATCCGCGCCCGGTACCATGGGAATGAGATCCCCGTTTTCCAGCGGGGCTTGCACCAAGGGCCAAGGATTCAGCGACCAGCCAAGCCCGTGGCAGGAGGCCGTGACAAAACCATGTGTTGAAGGCAGGTGGTGGGTTGGCGGCGACAATGATTTGCCAGCGATGCGGGCCAGCCAGCGGCGCTGCAGCCGGTCCTTGCCTGAGAAATCCAGCATCGGTGCTTTTGCCAGACTGGCGGCATCCACCCCTGCGCCAAAGTGTTGGTCACGAAAGGCCGGGGAACAGGTTGCGACATAGCGCATTGCGCCGAGCGCAATGCAATCGCAGCCCTGAACGGCGCGCGCTGTGCTGGTGATGGCCCCGCTGACCGCGCCTTCGCGCAGGGGCATATGCGAAACGGTTTCGTCTTCGACGAGGATGTCGAAAATAAGATTGGTCGCGGCAAGTGCGGGGATCGCCCATGTGTCCAGACTGTCTGCATTCAAGGCGATGCGCAGACGGGCCGGAACCGGGGCGCGCGCAAGTTCGGCATCCAGTTGCGCATCGAGAAGGGCGCGTTCCTGCGCGTGGCGTGCAAGTCGAAGCCCTTGATCGGTGCCACGGGCGGGCGTGCTGCGAATGATAAGGGGTGCGCCGACAGTGTCTTCCAGCGCGCGCACGCGCTGCGATATCGCGGATGCCGTTACGTTGAGTTCCGCCGCTGCGGCCTCGAAAGAACCGAGCCGCAAAACCGCTTCGATCGAAGCCAGCTGCGCACTGTCGAAGGGCATTAGGAATCCTTAGGTCTGTGAAGAAACTTTAATTCGTCTTTCATGATTAGAGCGTTTACGAGGTCAGTCCAAGGACAATCGAGAGGGCGTCATGATCGCGGCAGTTGCAGGTTTCACGTTGGGATTTTCATTGATCCTCGCCATTGGCGCGCAGAACGCTTTTGTGCTTCGGCAAGGTTTGCGCCGATCCCATGTTCTGCCGGTGGTGCTGGTTTGTGCCATTTCGGATGCGTTGCTGATTGCGGCCGGAGTGGCCGGGTTCGGAGCGCTTGCCAATTCCGTGCCTTGGCTGGAACAGGCGATGCGGCTGTTCGGGGCTGCATTTCTGATCTGGTACGGTGCGCGCACGCTGCTATCGGCATGGCGGGGCGGTCAGAGCATGCAACTGGGCCAAGAGGCCGGAAGCTTGCGAGGCGCAGTTCTGACTTGTCTGGCCCTGACATGGCTGAATCCGCACGTCTATCTGGATACCGTTGTGCTGCTTGGCTCGATCTCGGCGCAATATGACAATCGACTGGCCTTTGCGCTTGGTGCGATGACCGCTTCTTTTGTCTTCTTTTTCAGCCTTGGTTTCGGCGCGCGTGCGCTTGCGCCACTGTTTGCGAAGCCAAAGGCCTGGCAATGGCTGGATCTGTTGGTGGGGCTGACCATGTGGGCCATCGCCCTCAAGCTGCTGTTGGGCTGACGCGGCGCTGGCCTATCGCCATTCCACGACCTGTTCCTGCGGCGCGCGGTTGGTGCGAAACGTATTGGCGGGGTGTTCCATATCCGGCCAGCCCAACGCAATGCCGCACAGAACATCGCGGTCATCCGGAATGCTGAACCAGTCGCGCACAAAGGGTGCGAACCCTGCAACCGACGCCATCGCAATGCTGCCCAGACCGCGTGCAGTGAGCGCGCTGAGAACACCCGTGACAAAAGCCCCGCAATCGAGCACGCCATATGACCCCAGCGCCTTGGGTGTCGTGATCAGCAGGAAGTTCGGCGCACCAAAGAGCCGAAAATTCTCGCGCATCTGGCGGGCCGACGCGGCCCGATCGCCCTTTTGCACGCCGACTGCATCATAAAGCTGCCAGCCGCAGGTGCTGCGGCGTTCCTTGTAGATGCCCTCGTAGCGGGCTGGAAAGGGAATGTCGCTGGCGTGGCTGGCACTCAGCGTGTGTTCAAAAAGGGCATCGGCAAACCGGCGCGTTTCTTCATGGCCGCATGCCACCACATGCCAAGGCTGGGAATTGCACCAAGAGGCCACATGCTGGGCATCGGCCAGTGCGGCTTTGATTAAGGCCGGATCGACGGCGCGATCCTGATAGGCCCTGCAAGAAAACCGGGTTTTCAGAATGGCACGCAGGGTTTCTTCGGCGTCGGAGGGAAGGGGTGCGTGTTCCGTCATAACAGGCCTTTTCTCTGGAGTTCTTTTCGGATGGCTGGCCCGTCGCTGTCGCGTGCAGGAATCGGCCCGGGCGCGTGCACCTGTCCGTCAAAGCGCGGCGCTGGCATTGGCGCGCCCTGATCCCAGATGTTGCGCGCGGTGATGTGCGGGTCATGCTGTGCTTCGTGGGGCGACAACACCGGACCGAGGCAGGCATCGCTTTCGTGAAAAAGAGCGGTCCAGTGATCACGGGGTTTTTGCAGGAATATCTGGGTAAGCCTGCCAATCTGATCGGGCCACTGGCTTTGGTCGAACTGGTCTTTCAGGCCCGGATCGTCTGCCAGACCCATACGATCCAGAAACTGTGCATAGAATTTGGGCTCAAGGCATTGCAGCGACACGTGCCGCCCGTCTGCGCAGGTGTAGCACCGCGACCAATGCGGCCCATCCAGCAACGACGCGCCTCGCTGCGTGGTCGAAAATTGCTGCCCCATCGACAAAAGCAAGGCCATCATGTGGCTGGCGCCATCCACGATCGCGGCGTCTACGACGCAACCCTTGCCGGTGGATCGCGCGTTCAGGATTCCGCTCAGCATGCCAACAGCGAGGTACAGCGCCCCCGCACCGATATCGCCCAGCATGGTGGGGGGAACGGCGGGCGTTTCGCCGGGCAGGCCAGCATAGAACAGTGCCCCGGTTAAGCCCAGATAGTTGAGATCATGCCCCGCCTGCAGCGCACGCGGGCCGGACTGGCCCCATCCGGTCATGCGCCCGTAGACAAGTGCCGGGTTCAGGCTCATCGCTTGTTCGGGGCCGAGCCCAAGGCGTTCCATAACACCGGGCCGCAGACCTTCGGTCACCCCGTCGGCCGTTGCCATCAGCGCCTTTGCAACGGCGAGATCCTCGGGCGTCTTGAGATCAAGCGCGATTGACCGTTTGCCCCGGTCGAGCAGGTTTTGCGCGGCTTTGCCCGGTGTGTCCGAAGCGGTCTTGCGATGAACGGCGATAACCTCGGCGCCAAGATCGGCCAGCAACATGCCGGCAAAGGGGGCAGGGCCCAACGCCTCGAATTCGATGATGCGGATGCCATTTAACATGGTTTGATAGGACCCCATCACGACGATGATGAAAAGAGCAATTGCGCGGCATTCGTCCCAAGGTATTTACGCAAGGCAGCGGCATGGGTGTTTTTCTTTTGTTCTTGCTGCGTTATCTCTGGGGCATGGTGGATCTTCCGGCAGGATTGCAAAAATGGTTCGACGCGCGCGGCTGGTCGGTGCATCCGCATCAGCAGGCGATGCTGGAACAGGCGGGCGCGCCGGCTTTGTTGCTGGTGGCGCCGACCGGGGGCGGCAAGACGCTGGCCGGATTTCTGCCCAGCTTGTGCGCTTTGGCCGAAAACCCTGCCGGGGGTTTGCACACGTTGTATGTCAGCCCGCTCAAGGCGCTGGCGGCAGATATCAAACGCAATCTGCTGATCCCGATCGAAGAAGCCGACTTGCCCATCCGGGTCGAGGACCGCACAGGCGATACATCTGCCAGCCGCAAGAAACGCCAGCGCGCCGATCCGCCCCATATCCTACTGACCACACCGGAAAGTCTGGCGCTGCTGACCTCATACGAGGATGCGCCCCGCATGTTTGCGGGTCTCAAACGGGTGATCGTCGATGAAATACACGCTTTGGCCGAGAGCAAGCGCGGCGATCAGCTGATGCTGGCGCTGGCGCGGCTGCAGCGTCTTTGTCCGGATATGAAACGGGTGGGACTGTCGGCCACGGTTGAAGATCCCGGCGCCATTGCCGGCTTGCTGGCGTGCTCTCCGGACCCCTGTCAGATCCTGCTGGCTGATCCTGGCCCTGAGCCGGACATCGCCATGCTGCAGACCAATGAGCCGCCGCCGTGGTCCGGAGGCGGCGCGGGCTATGCGATCGAGGCGGTTCTGGAACAAGTGCGCCAGCACCGCACGACACTGATCTTTCACAACACTCGGGCCCAGGCCGAAATCTTCTTTCACAAACTCTGGCTGGCGAATGAAGATGCGCTGCCCATCGGCATCCATCACGGCAGTCTGGACCGGGCGCAACGCGAAAAGGTCGAAGCGGCCATGGTGGCCGGGCAGTTGCGGGCCATCGTGTGCACCGGCAGTCTCGATCTGGGGATCGATTGGGGCGATGTTGATCTGGTGATACAGGTCGGCGCGCCAAAGAACGTCAAGCGGCTGGTTCAGCGCATTGGACGCGCCAATCACCGATACAACGCCCCCAGCAAGGCGCTGCTGGTCCCGGCGAACCGCTTTGAAGTGATCGAATGCATCGCTGCACTGGACGCGGTCAAGGCGCATGATCTGGATGGCGAGAGCCGTGGCCCCGGGCCGCGTGATGTTTTGTGCCAGCACATACTGATCGCGGCCTGTGCTGCGCCCTTTGACGCCGACGAGTTATTTGCCGAGATGACCAGCGCCGGAGCTTACGCCGGGCTCAGCCGTGCGGCGTTTGATGCCTGCCTCGATTTCTGCGCGACCGGTGGATACGTCTTGCGCGCCTATGACCAGTGGCAACGTCTTCAGCAGCGACCTGACGGACTTTGGCAGTTGCGTGACCCTCGCTCTACAACCCGCATCCGGCAAAATCTGGGGACGATTCAGGATACCGATACGCTCAAGGTGCGCTGGCGTGGCAGGGGTGGCAAGCCGCTGGGCGAAGTGGAAGAAGGCTTTGCCGCATCCTTGACGCCCGGGGACACCTTTTTGATCGGCGGGCAGATTGTACGCTACGAGGGGCTGCGCGAGTTGACCGTCGAAGTGACGCGGGATCCGGGCCGCAAACCCAAGATCGCGACCTTCATGGGAACGAAATTTGCCACCTCGACTCAGCTAAGCACTCGCATCCTGCGCATGTTTCAAAAGGACGACTGGCCCGAACTGCCGGGCCATACAGCCGATTGGCTGCGATTGCAGCGCAGCGTCAGCCGCCTGCCTGAACCGGGCCGGTTGCTGGTCGAAACCTTCCCAAGGGATGGACGCGCGCAGATGGTTGTCTATGGGTTTGCCGGGCGCAACGCGATGCAGACGCTGGGCCTGTTGCTGACCAAGCGCATGGAAGAGATGGGGCTTGCTCCCATGGGTTTTGTGGCCACGGACTACGCGACCCTGATCTGGGGGCTGGATTCAGTGACGGACCCGGCACCGCTGTTTGATCTGCACGCACTTGAGGCCGGGCTGGATGGCTGGCTGGCGGGGAACGCAGTGATGAAGCGGACTTTTCGGGCCAGCGCGACCATCGCGGGTCTGATCGAACGTCAGGTAGGGGGGCAACGCAAGACCGGCAGGCAGGCCACCATGTCGTCGGATATCCTGTACGACACGCTGGCCAAATACGATCCTGATCACCTGCTGATGCAGATCACCCGCGAAGAGGCGATGCGCGGTTTGGTGGATTTTTCGCGAATCCGCGAGATGTGCGAACGGGTTCAGGGCCGGATTGATCACATCGAGACGGGCCGCGTAACACCACTGGCTGCGCCCTTGTTCCTTGAGCCGGGCCGGGTGCCGGTCCGTGGGCAGGCCGATGAACGGTTGCTCGAAGAAGAGGTGACACGCTTGCTGGATGAATCGGGGCTCGCGCAGGTTTCCGTCACGCCCAAGCCTTGGCGCGTGCCTTACTGACAAGCGCGGCCAGCACGTGACAAATCGGACGCGCAGGCGTTCTGTGTCTTGTCGCCGCGCTGAAAACCTCTAAGCCTTGGACCATGACAAACGCAGTCCATACCCCCGGCCTGAACCCGGGACGCGGCATCTTTTGGATGGCCGTGACCGGATTGTGTTTTGTCGCCGTCACGGCACTGGTGAAATTTCTTGGTCCCAGAATCCCGGCGGCAGAGCAGGCCTTCCTACGCTATTTGATGGGGTTGGTCTTCTTGATCCCCATGTGGGGCGCGATGCGTCAAACTGTGCTGACCCCGCGGCTATGGAAACTGTTCTGGCTGAGAGGGCTTGTTCACACCGGCGGCGTGGCCCTGTGGTTCTATGCGATGACACGCATTCCGATCGCAGAAGTCACGGCAATGAACTACCTGAACCCGGTCTATGTCACCATTCTGGCCGTGTTGTTTCTGGGTGAACGGCTGGCGGCGCGCCGGATCCTTGCAATCGCGGCCGCTTTTATCGGCGCATTGTTGATCCTGAGGCCCGGCTTTCGCGAACTGGATCCGGGTCACGTGGCGATGCTGGCCACAGCCTTCTGCTTTGCGATGTCTTACTTGCTGGCCAAAATCTTTTCGGGCGAAGTGTCAGCGGCAGTGGTTGTTTCGATGCTTTCGGTGACCGTGACTATCGGTCTGGCGCCATTGGCTCTTGCGGTCTGGGTTTGGCCGCAGCCGATGGAACTGGCGATTTTGTTTGCGGTCGCCTGTTTCGCAACGGCTGGACACTACACCATGACCTTGGCCTTTGCCGCAGCGCCCATAACGGTCACACAACCGGTCACGTTTTTGCAGCTTGTCTGGTCCGTTGCGCTCGGGGCCATGTTCTTTGCAGAGCCTGCCGACCCGTGGGTAATCGCCGGGGGCACACTGATTCTGGGTGCTGTGGTGTTCATCACTTGGCGCGAAGCAGTGCTGAAAAAGGCCGTAACGCCGGTCGTTTCCGAAACAAAGACCTGAATGTGGCGGGGATTGTCCCCGGATCGCGAAAACTCCCTGTTTCGATCAAAAAGCTGCCTTGTTTATTAACCAGTCTCTCATCTGTGAGCTGTTTATGTTTATGGAGAGTAAGATGTTTACTGAGAGCAAAATGACCTACGATATGGCAGAAATCGAAGCGTTTCTGCGCGCAGAGCGAAGCAAGGTTTTGTCCGAAGCCGAATGGCGTTTCCGGATGCGTGGCTATGGCTACAACCTTCGTAGAACGGACACTGGTGTTGAGGTGGCTCGGCTGCCGCAGAACACAGTGCTTGGAACACTCAGCATCTGATCGCATCGCGTCGCGGTGACTGAGCGCGGGCGTATCCCGCGCCAGGCAAGCGCGTGCTGTGCGAAAGGATTCTGGACAGACTGGTATGGCTGTTGTCTGATCTTTCCTGAAATCGGGAGAGAACGCATATGGCCATATTCAACACCAAAGCAGGCCTGACTCTGCTGCTGGCCCTTTGCGGGACAGCGGCCACGGCCGAATTGACGATCTGCAATGAGGGCCCGGACCGGCAGAGCCTTGCCATCGGCTACGAAGCCTTGGGCGGTGTCTGGACTTCGGAAGGCTGGTGGGGGATCGACCCCGGTGCTTGCAAAACCGTGCGGTCGCGCGCTTTGGACAAACCCGACTTTTTCTACCGGGCGACGACGTCTGGCGGCGCATTTGATGCGCCTTTTGCGTTTTGCACCGCCAGCGAGGCGTTTACGATTCTGGGCGACAAGGATTGTTCCGAGCGGGGATACCGCAGAGAGCGGTTTGCCAAGATCGATACAGATGGCGCGCGCAGTTATCGGCTGGTTCTGGGGGCAAATGGCGCGCTGCTCGGGCCGCGCGACCCCGAAGAAGACATTGACCACAGCGACGCCCCTTTGCAGGCTTTCAGCACCTTGCAGCGGGGCACTTTGGGCGAACCCTTGAGCCAAGTCGGTCTGTTCAACGGATGCACGATCGAGGATGGGCTCGAGTTTTGTTCCTTCATCGCGGAGGGCTGGCGCTATCACGCCTACTACGGTGGGGGCAGCGGCGACGAGATTCTGAACGAATTGCAGAACTGGCCCCTCAATACTGCGGTCGAGTTCAGCGGTGACCTGATCGGTTACGGCGACATAACGGCCGAGGTGGCGCTTGCCATGGTGTTGGAGCAGCCGGGCGGCGATGCCTTTGCCGCGCAACGCATGATGATGCAGGGGCTTTGGCGTAGTCAGGAAGACCCGCGCGCTGACATGCGCATTCTGGGCTCGGACGTCTACGAATTTTACGACGGTGATCTGGTGAGCCAGCAATTGATGCAACTTCAGTCCAACTGCGAAGGCTTCGAGGGGCTTGGGCAGGGCTTCTGGCGCACTGAACTGGAGCAACGCGATCCATGGTGCCTGCTGATCGGGCGCGTGTCGCAGGACAGCCTGATCTTCACAAATCCATTGCGCGGCAATCAGCTGGTTTATGCGCGGATAGAGTAGCCGAAGATCCGATCATTTTTTTATTGACTGATCAGTCAATTAAAGGCACGCATTTAGTATGCCAAGGATCGGACAAGAACCCATGCGCCGCGCTGCGCTCGTTGCTGCCACCGTCGAAGAGATCGGCGAAGCGGGCACGTTGGATGTGACCGTTGGGCAGATTGCCCGACGGGCAGGTATGTCCAGCGCGCTTGCGCATCATTATTTCGGTGGCAAAGCGCAGATATTTCTCGCAGCGATGCGTCACATTCAGTCGGAATATGCCGCAGAGGTGCGTCGTTGCCTACAGCAGGCCGAACCGGGCAAGCGGCTTGAGGCGCTCATATCGGCGAACTTTGCGCCGATCTGCTTTGCCCCGGCGACGGTATCGGCCTGGCTGAATTTCTATGTTCTTGCCCAAAGCGACAAGGACGCTGCCCGGCTTTTGCAGATCTACCAGAAACGGCTCCACAGCAATCTGGTGCATGCACTGCGCGGTCGCTGCGCGGCGCCCGAACAGGTTGCCGAGGTGCTGGCTGCACAGATTGACGGAACCTACCTGCGGGCGGCACTGGCGGGCGAGTCGATCAACGGGGCAGAAGAGGCTGTATTGCTGGCTGCCAAAGCACTGATGGAGACGTCGTGAAGCCGAATATCCTCATAGTGATGGTCGACCAGTTGAATGGCACGTTTTTTCCGGACGGGCCTGCCGAATGGCTGCATACCCCGGCGCTGCGGGCGCTGGCGGAACGATCTGTGCGGTTTCAGAACGCATACACTGCCAGCCCGCTGTGCGCACCGGGGCGGGCCAGCTTCATGTCGGGGCAGTTGCCCAGTAAGACCGGCGTCTATGACAATGCGGCGGAATTTGCCTCGAGCATACCAACCTATGCGCACCACTTGCGCCGAGCCGGATACCAGACCTGCCTTTCGGGCAAGATGCACTTTGTTGGCCCCGACCAGCTACACGGTTTCGAAGAGCGTCTGACCACTGACATCTATCCGGCTGATTTCGGCTGGACGCCGGATTATCGCAAGCCCGGCGAGCGTATCGACTGGTGGTATCACAACATGGGCAGTGTCACCGGTGCTGGCGTCGCCGAGATTTCCAACCAGATGGAATATGACGATGAGGTTGCCCATCACGCGACCCGCAAACTCTATGATCTGGCGCGCGGCAAAGACGAGCGGCCCTGGTGTCTGACCGTCAGCTTTACACATCCGCATGACCCCTATGTTGCGCGCAAGAAGTATTGGGATTTGTACAACGATTGCAAATATTTGAAGCCTGAAGTTTCAGCTTTGGATTATGATGATCATGACCCACATTCCCAACGGATTTTTGATGCGAATGATTGGCGGTCTTTCGACATAACCGACGATCACATCTGCCGTGCGCGTCAGGCCTATTTTGCCAACATCTCGTATCTGGATGACAAGATTGCCGGTTTGTTGCAGGTGCTGGATGACACACGGCAAGAGGCGATCGTGGTATTTGTCTCGGATCACGGTGACATGCTCGGAGAGCGCGGTCTTTGGTTCAAGATGTCGTTCTTTGAGGGGTCGGCGCGTGTGCCGTTGATGATCGCCATGCCGGACGGGTCGGGCAGTTCCGTTGCCCACCCGGTCAGCACGATCGATCTTTGCCCCACGCTTTGCGATCTGGCGGGTGTTTCCATGCAAGAGGTTGCCCCCTGGACCACTGGGGAAAGCCTTGTTCCTCTGATGACGGGTGAGGCGCGCAAAACGCCGGTCGCAATGGAATATGCGGCTGAAGCGTCCTACGCGCCCCTGATTGCACTGCGTCAGGACCGCTGGAAGTACACCGCCTGCGCGCTTGATCCCGAACAGTTGTTCGATCTGGATACGGACCCACATGAATTGACCAATCTGGCTGACGATCCGGAACAGGCCGAGGTTTTGGAGCGGTTTCGGACCATGGCGGCTGAGCGTTGGGATCTGGGCCAGTTTGACGCCGACGTTCGCCACAGTCAGGCACGCCGCTGGGTGGTCTACGAGGCGCTGCGCCAGGGTGGATATTATCCGTGGGATTTTCAGCCGCTGCAGGCGGCCTCGGAACAATACATGCGCAATCATATGGATCTGAACGTGCTGGAGGAAAACCAGCGGTTCCCGCGTGGGGAATGAGTGATCTGCAACCGGCCAGACGCGCAACGCGCGCGGTCTGGTGAGTGCTGCATTGCAAGAGAACAAGAAACGCCACGTCTGAAAAGCAGGCAGGCGAACAGGAGAGACGATCATGGGCTATGACACCCAACCCAAAGCCAGTCACTTCGTGGATGGGCAGTATATCGAGGACACGTCCGGGGCCGTGATGGAGGTGATTTATCCCGCCACTGGTGCCGTGATCGCCCGGCTGCACGAGGCGACGCCGGCCATCATTGAAAAAGCGATCACCAGCGGCCGGCGGGCTCAGGCCGAATGGGCCGGGATGATGGGTGTGGAACGCGGCCGTATCCTGCGTCGTGCTGCCGATATCATGCGGGAACGCAACTTTGATCTGTCGGTTCTGGAAACGCATGACACCGGCAAACCCATGTCGGAAACGCTCTATGTGGATGCAACCTCGGGGGCGGATGCTTTGGAGTATTTCGGTGGATTGGCGGGCAGCCTGACCGGCGAACATGTACCGCTCGGTGGTGATTGGGGATACACTGTGCGTGAACCCCTTGGTCTCTGCGTCGGGTTGGGGGCTTGGAACTATCCGACCCAGATTGCCTGCTGGAAGGGCGCCCCGGCGCTGGCTTGCGGCAATGCGATGATCTTCAAGCCTTCGGAAACAACGCCGCTCTGTGCGCTGAAGGTTGCGGAAATCCTGCATGAGGCAGGCCTGCCTGCCGGGCTTTACAATGTCATTCAAGGCGCAGGCGATGTGGGCCGCGCATTGGTGGGGGATGAACGGGTCGACAAGGTGTCATTGACCGGCTCTGTGCCGACCGGGAAACGGGTCTATGCCAGCGCTGCAGAAGGCATGAAGCACGTGACCATGGAGTTGGGCGGCAAAAGCCCCTTGGTCGTCTTTGAGGATGCGGATCTGGACAATGCGGTGGGCGGCGCAATCCTGGGCAATTTCTACAGCACCGGGCAGGTTTGCAGCAATGGCACGCGTGTGTTTGTGCACAAGTCCATCAAGGAAGCCTTCCTGAAGCGTCTGGCCGAACGGCTTGGCTCGGCCAAGATTGGCGATCCGCTAGACGAAACTGTGAACTTCGGCCCGATGGTTTCGTCCTCGCAGCGTGACATCGTTCTGGACTATATCGCCAAGGGCAAGGCCGAAGGCGCGCGCCTTGTGTATGGTGGCTCTGTGATCGAGGGGGATGGTTTTTACATCCAACCGACCGTCTTTGCCGATGTTACCGATGACATGGTGATTGCCCGCGAAGAAATCTTTGGGCCGGTCATGGCCGTGCTGGATTTCGAAGATGAGGCAGATGTTATCGCTCGCGCGAATAATACGGAATACGGCCTGTCTGCGGGTGTCTTTACCCGCGACATATCACGCGCGCATCGCGTGATTGGCCAGTTGCAGGCCGGATCCTGCTTCATCAACTCGTATAATGACGCCCCTGTGGAATTGCCCTTTGGTGGATCAAAGCTTTCGGGTGTGGGACGCGAAAACTCCAAGACTGCGATCGAGCATTATTCCCAGCTCAAATCCGTCTACGTGCGGATGGGCGATGTGGAGGCGCCATTTTGATGCAGGCTGACTACGTCGTTGTGGGGGCGGGCAGTGCCGGGTGCGCTATGGCGTATCGCCTGACCGAAGCTGGCCACAGTGTCATTGTAATTGAATTTGGCGGCTCGGATTGGGGCCCGTTCATCAACATGCCCGCGGCATTGTCCTATCCCATGAACATGCGCCGCTATGACTGGGGCTACCAGACCGAGCCGGAGCCCCATATGAACGGGCGCCGCATGGCCTGCCCAAGGGGCAAGGTGATTGGCGGATCATCCAGCATCAACGGCATGATCTACGTGCGCGGACACGCTGGTGACTTTGATCATTGGCGCGACAGCGGGGCAGACGGTTGGGGTTATGCTGATGTTTTGCCCTATTACAAACGTCAGGAAGACTGGCATGCGGGCGGGCATGGCGGTGATCCGGATTGGCGCGGGCAGGGTGGCCCGCTGCATGTCACGCGCGGTGCGCGCCTGAACCCGCTGGTACAGGCCTTTGTGCAGGCCGGTGTGCAGGCGGGCTATGGTGCGACTGACGACTACAATGGCCAGCGCCAGGAAGGTTTTGGCCCCTTCGACATGACCGTGTGGAAGGGCGAGCGCTGGTCCGCCGCCAAGGCCTATCTGCGCCCGGCGCAAAAGAAAGGCGCTCAGGTGGTGTCGGGTATGGCCCGGCGCGTGGTTGTCGAAGAGGGCCGTGCCGTTGCCGTCGAAATCGAGACCGGCAAGGGTGTTCAGACCATTCGGGCCGCACGCGAAGTAATCGTGGCCGCCGGTGCAATCAATGCGCCCAAGCTTCTGTTGATGTCCGGGATCGGTCCCGGTGCGCATTTGCAGGATCACGGCATTGATGTGATTGCGGATCGGCGCGGGGTTGGCCAGAACCTGCAGGATCATCTTGAGCTTTACGTTCAGCAGGCATCGATCAAGCCAGTCAGCCTGTATAAATACTGGTCCTTGCTGGGGAAGGCCTATGTGGGTGCCCGCTGGCTGTTGGGCCGGTCTGGTCCCGGTGCAACCAATCAATTCGAAAGCTGCGGCTTTATCCGGTCGCGCGCTGGCGTGGACTATCCTGACGTTCAGTTCCATTTTCTGCCGTTGGCGGTTCGCTACGACGGTAAAGGCGCATCCGAGGGATATCAGGCGCATGTGGGGCCGATGCGGTCGCCATCACGCGGGTCTGTCTCTTTGCGTTCGAACCGGGCCGAGGACGCGCCAAAGATCCTGTTCAACTATATGAGCACCGACGAAGACTGGCGTGATTTCCGTCAATGTATCCGTCTCACCCGGGAAATTCTGGCGCAACCCGCCTTTGATCCGTTCCGCGGCGAAGAAATCCAGCCGGGCGACGATGTTCAAAGCGACGAAGCGCTGGATGCGGTGATCCGCGAACACGCCGAGAGCGCCTATCATCCCTGCGGTACCTGCAAGATGGGCCGCGCCGATGATCCCGATGCCGTGGTTGATCCTCAAGGCCGGGTTATTGGCGTTGAGGGTTTGCGTGTTGCCGACAGTTCGATCTTTCCGCGTATTCCGAACGGGAACCTGAACGCACCTTCGATCATGGTGGGTGAAAAGATCGCAGATCACGTCCTGGGCCGTCAGTTGCCGCCAGACAACGCCGAGCCTTGGTTCCACCCGAACTGGGAAACCGCGCAGCGCTGATGGCAGGTGCAGTCTTTGCGCTGGTCAATTTGTTCAAAAGGCAGCCTTGGGATACGCGCCCAAGGCACCTTTTGGCCGATCTTGCACATTTGACCGGATTGAACCCTTTAAGAATCGCGCTCAAACGTGCATCTCAAAGGAGAGCAGAAAAGGCCGGGGGACACCGTGCGGATGGTATTTTACTCAATTCTCATTCTTGCCATTGCAGGGTTTGGCTGGGTGCGCCTTGCGCCGTCGGACCCGGATGTCTGGCACGTCGATCCCAAGGTGACCTCGGATCAGGATTTGTCCACGGGTGTTCGTCGCCGGGTTGATGCAGGCGCAGAATCGCAGCAAACGCTGCAAATGCTGCACGCGATCATTCTGGAAACGCCGCGAACCGAAGTGCTCGCTGGCAGCCCTGAAGAGGGCCGGGTGACCTATGTGACGCGGTCTCAGTGGATGGGTTTTCCCGATTACGCCACGGTTCAGGATGCGGGCACACATCTTGAGGTCTGGTCCCGACTGCGGTTCGGCAAGGCCGATCTGGGGACCAATAAGGCCAAGGTTGACGGCTGGCTGACCCAGCTTGCTGCCCGCTTGCAATAGTTTGCGCGCCTGTTGATGCTGCTGGGGGATTGACCGCGGCCTTGCCTTGGGCGATGCAGTTCGAATGATCCCGACCGACCGACTTATCCAGATCAAGCAACGACTTGAGTTCGTCGAAGCCAGCATGTCCGCCGGAGAGGGGGATATTGCTGACCTTGGCCGCGAATATGCCGAATTGCGCCCGGTGGTGACCCAGATCGAAGAGCTGGAACAAATCCGCGCCGATATCGCCGAAGCCGAGGAAATGCTGAACGATCCTGAGATGAAGGATCTGGCCGAAGAAGAATTGCCTGCGCTGCGTGAACGCCTGCCCGAAGTGGAGCAGGCCGTGCAGCTGGCCCTGCTGCCGCGTGACGCGGCGGATGCGCGGCCCGCGGTTCTGGAAATCCGACCGGGCACCGGCGGTGATGAAGCGGCGCTGTTTGCCGGTGATCTGGCCCGCATGTACCAGCGTTTTGCCGAAACGCAGGGCTGGGCCTGGGAAGTGATCGAAGAACAAATGTCCGATCTGGGCGGTTTGCGGGAACTGGTCGTTCGCGTTGCCGGAAGCGGTGTCTTTGCCCGGCTGAAGTTTGAATCCGGCGTGCACCGGGTCCAGCGTGTTCCCGAAACGGAAAGTGGCGGGCGCATCCATACATCGGCGGCCACGGTCGCTGTGCTGCCCGAGGCCCAAGAGGTCGATATCCAGATCGAGCCGGGCGATATACGCATTGATACCATGCGCAGTTCCGGGGCGGGCGGTCAGCACGTGAACACCACCGACAGTGCGGTGCGGATCACACACCTGCCCACAGGCATTGTCGTGACCAGCTCGGAAAAGTCGCAGCACCGGAACCGCGAAATCGCCATGCAGGTTCTCAGGGCCCGTCTGTTTGATGCGCAACGCAGCGCGGTGGATGCCGAACGCTCGGCGGATCGCAAGGCGCAGGTTGGCAGCGGCGATCGGTCCGAACGCATCCGTACCTATAATTTCCCGCAGGGGCGCATGACAGACCATCGCATCGGTCTGACCCTCTACAGGCTGGATCAGATCATGCAGGGCGATCTGGATGAAATCATCGATGCCCTGACCGCAGAACATCAGGCCGCACAATTGGCTGAGATGGGTCAAAACTGATGCGCGCCGCAGATTTGGTTGCAGAAGGCACGCGCACGCTCGTCGCCGCCGATATTCCCGACGCAGGCCGCGATGCACGGCGGCTCTTGGCCCATGTGCTCAAGGTGCCGCCCGGTCGTTTGACCCTGTTTTTGCCTGAAGAGGTCGACGAAGAACTGGCCGTCGTGTTCAAAGTGATGATCGAACGCCGCGCGGAACGTGTGCCGGTCAGCCATCTGACCGGGCGCCGGCTGTTCTATGGCCGTGAGTTTCTGGTCACACCCGAAGTGCTCGACCCGCGCCCGGAAACCGAGACTTTGATCGAAGTCGCGCTGTCAGAGCCCTTTGCATCGGTACTCGATCTGGGCACGGGGTCGGGGTGCATCCTGCTGACGTTGCTGGCCGAACGCGAAACCGCCGTTGGGATGGGCTTTGACATCAGCCCTGCGGCGCTCAACGTCGCATTCTGGAACCGCAACGCGCTCAAACTTGAAACCCGCGCTACACTGGAAGAGGGCAGCTGGTTTGCCCCCTTGCAGGGCAAGTCGGAAACCTTCGACCTCATCGTTTCCAATCCGCCTTACATCGCGTTGCATGAATTGCCGTTTCTGTCGCCCGAAGTGCGCGATCACGAGCCTCGTCTTGCCCTGACCGACGAAGCCGATGGCCTGAGCGCTTATCACGCCATTCTGGCAGGCTTTGGCCAGTATCTCGAACCGGGGGGGCGTCTGGTGGTGGAAATCGGCGCCAGCCAGGGCGGTGCGGTGTCCAAACTCTTTGCCGGGGCCGGGCTGCGCAATGTGCAGGTGATCCCTGATATGGACGGTCGCGACCGGGTTGTCGTCGGCACGCGGGCCAACAGGCGGGGCTGATCCGCGGGATTCCACCAACTGGCGTGGGATTTTCGGCGTAAATCCTAAGAAATAGGTCGAAAATGCGCCTTTTGCCTTGTCAGGGGCAAGGCGGTGTGCATATTCATCCTTATCAGAGCGCCGGATGTGCTGCCGCTTGTCCCGCCTGATGCCAAGCACACACATATGTGACCACTGCAGATCGACGCCAGACGCGCCAATCAGGTCACCCACAGTCGCAAAACAGACTGGAATTCGAAACTCATGCGATCTTCCAAATCCCGCTCGCGGAACAAGAACAACCGCAACCGCAATAACAATTCGTTGGGCAATGTGGTGAACCGCGTCTTCGACAGCTCCGGGCCGGAAGGCAAGGTGCGCGGAACACCGCAGCAGATCATCGACAAGTACAATCAGCTCGCTCGGGATGCCTCGCTGGCCAATGACCGTGTTGCCATGGAAAACTTCCAGCAGCATGCGGAACATTACCTGCGTCTGCTATCCGCAGCGCAGCGCGAACAAGAAGCGCGCCGCGAACAGCAGGACCGCGAGAACCGCGAACGTCAGGCGCAACGCGATCGCGAACGCGCCGAACGTGATGCGAACCGCGCCGACAACGATGCTCAGCCGGATCAAAAACCGCAGCCGGACGCGCAGCCTGATCCGGGCAAAGCGGATCAGCCCGATGTGCTGGACATGAGCGGCGATGACGATGGGCCCGGTCTGGTCGAAACCCCCGAGGCACGTGTCGAAGAGCAGCCCAAGGCAGACGCCAAACCCAAGAAGCCGCGTGCGCCACGCAAGCCGCGCAAGAAGCCGGCCGAGAGTGCGGATGAGGCACCAGCCCCTGAGCCCGAGGCCAGCGCCGAAACGCCGGATGCTGCCGAATAGCATCCCGCTGTGATGGACATGAAACAAAAGGCCGCTCCGAGGTTTCGGGGCGGCTTTTTTGTTTTGGCCGGGGGGTGTTTGGCTCAGGTCTCGAACTGACGGGCCAGCGCGCAGAACGCCTCCAGCGGAACCTGCTCGGCGCGCTCGGTGGGTTTGATACCGGCAGCAAGCAACCGGTCTTCGATGTCTGGCGCCAGCGCTTTCAAACCACTGCGCAGCATCTTGCGCCGTTGGTTGAAGGCAGCGGCCACAATGCGTTCCAGAACCGCAGGCTGAGCGTCGAAGCGCGGCGCGGGCAGGGCGGTCAGATGCACGACGGCCGAGCTGACCTTGGGCGGCGGCGTGAAAGCCTCGGGTGGCAGCGTCAGGGCGATCCGTGCGTCACACCGCCACTGCGCGAGTATGGCCAGCCGTCCATAGGCCTTTGATCCGGGCTGCGCCACGATGCGCTCGGCCACTTCTTTCTGGAACATCAGTGTCAAAGAGCGCCAGACCGGCGGCCATTGTGGCGGGGTCAGCCAGCGGATCAACAGCTCCGTGCCCACGTTGTAAGGCAGATTGGCACAAACAGCGATGGGCGGTGTCAGGTGGGCAAGCGGGTCGACCTCCAGGGCATCTCCCTCGATAACCTGCAGTTGCCCGGGATAGGCCTGTGCAATGTCGGCCAGTGCGGGCAGACAGCGCGCATCCTTTTCCACGGCCAGCACCCGGCGGGCTCCTTCAGCCAGAAGCCCGCGTGTCAAACCACCCGGGCCCGGCCCGACTTCCAGAACATCCGTGGCGCTCAGGTCCCCGGCAATCCGGGCAATGCGGGCCGTCAGGTTGAGATCCAACAGAAAGTTCTGCCCCAGCGCCTTGCGCGCGGACAGCCCATGTGTCGCAATCACATCGCGCAGGGGCGGCAGACCATCTATCTGGCTCATAGCCGTGCTCCTGGTTTCTTTGTGCCGAAAATATCCCGGGGGTGTGGGGGCTGGCCCCCACTCTTGTCCGGCTGACTGGACTCGCGCCTCATGCGGCGCCTCCGGCCATACGCCAGGCCATGCGCAGGGCTTCAATGGTCGAACTGGGATTGGCCAGACCCTTGCCTGCGATATCGAAAGCCGTTCCGTGATCCGGCGATGTGCGCACAAATGGCAGGCCCAGTGTGACATTCACTCCGCGATCAAAATCCAGCGTCTTGATCGGGATCAGTGCCTGATCGTGGTACATGCAGATCGCGGCGTCATAGCGCGCCCGCGCGGCAGCATGAAACATGGTGTCGGCAGAAAGCGGGCCGACGATGTCGAGCCCGTCGCTGCGCAGCTTGTCCAGAACCGGTGCGATCAGATCAATTTCTTCGCGGCCCATCTTGCCGCCTTCGCCTGCATGCGGATTGAGACCGGCCACGGCCAGCCGCGGCCCAGGCAGTCCGAACTGCTCGATCAAGCCAGCGTGCGTGATGCGAATACGCCGCTCCAACACGGGCGCGGTCAACGCCTGCGGCACATCGGCAAGCGCGATATGAATCGTGGCCGGAACAACGCGCAACTGCTCGGAGGCCAGCATCATGACCACGTCTTCGGCCCCGGCCAGATGGCAAAGGAATTCCGTATGTCCTGGAAAGGCAAATCCGGCCCCGTCCTGAAGCGCTTGTTTGTGGATGGGCAGGGTACACAGAGCCGAAGCCTTGCCCGACTGGGACAGCGCCACGCCCCGTTCAATCGACTGAACCACCCCGGCGGCATGGTCGGGCTGTGGCTTGCCGGGTATGCGCGGGCCTGCCATGTCGATTGGCAGAACCGGTAAGGCTCGGGTTGCAACGCCGGGCGCCTCATCTGGCGCCACGATCAACTGGTGCGGAACTGTGCCAGGCAAATGCGCCGGATCTCCGATCCAGAAGAACGGCAAATCCGCGCCAAGTGCCTGCCAAGCCGCCTCGGCCAGTTCAGGGCCGATGCCAGCAGGCTCGCCACAGCTGACGGCAATGGGTGCAGGTCGCACGGCCGCTTAGCGTTCGATGATCCGTGCGCTGGCCCGAAGCTGTGCCAGATACCCGTCTGCAAGCTGGGCAATGCGCTGGTTCCGAAGACCGATGGTGAACTCTTCGCGGTCCACGTCTTCGTTGACCTTGGTGGTGCGGCCGCAAAGCATCAGGAAAACCAAGGTCTGTCCATTGGCCCGTGTCAGCGCCGTGGAAACTTCACCGGCGTCCAGCTTGGACAATTCATATGCGATGTCGGTCGGAATCTCGCCCGGCGCCTTGGTACCGCGCTCCAGAACTTCGGCAGGCTGGCCTTTGGCCACGCCGTAAAGGTCATCACAGCGATCAACGCGCCCCTTGAGAACACGGGCCTTGGCCAGTGTTTCATCAGACCGTCCACCGGGCATGTAGTAGGCGGCGTATTCAACCGCGGCGACTTCAGGGGCGCTGTATCCGGTTTCTTCGATGTCACGAAGCTGGAACAGCGCAATCGCACCGGGGATTTCGATCGGGTCTGTCACCTGACCGGGTTTGAGTTTCAGCATAAGTGGCTGAAGAACGGGCGGCAGTTCGTTCAGGGAACGCCAGGGCAGGCGGCCACCATTGCGGCGTGTAGCCGTTGCGGAATAGCGGCGTGCTTCGGCCGAAAAGGCCGAGGTCGAGGTCAGCTGCGAGATACGATTGGCCCGGGCCCGGACTGCGCTTTCCTGACGTGGTGGCATCGGCATGATGAGCTCAGACACCAGAACCCGGATGCTGCCGCCGCTGCCGCGGTTGCTGAGCGCGCGATCTACTTCGGCTTCGCTGACACCGACCCGACCGGCGAAACGCTGGCGCACCACCTGTCTCCAGGCCATGCCTGCATTCACAAAGTCCCGGAAGGTTTGTTCGGCGACACCGTTCGATTCCAGAACCTTGACGAATTCACTGCGGCTGAGATTTGCGCGTCCGGCAAATTCTTCCATACCGTCCAGCACTTCCTCTCGGCTGGGGCGGATACCGGCATCCTTGGCGGCCTGCAGGCGCAAACGGTCATCGATCAGCTGCTCGCGCGCCAGTTTTGCCGGATCGCCCGGTGCTTTCAGCAGTTCGAGCATCCGCGTACGCTGCTCGATCTCAAAGCCTGTGATCACCAGATCGTTCACAGTGATCGCTGGCGAGAACTGCCCCTGTGCGGCCAAAGGCTGCGCAAGGCCAAGCATGGCAACTACCGCCAATGGTGCGATGCGGGCCATCGCCCGGCGGATCGGTGAAAAACTCAATGCTGGCATGTGCGTCGAAACTCCTTGGCGCTGCCGCCGGTCGAAAAACCTTTCAATGCGACAGTCAGGTCGAAATCGGTGGATGGCTCTAGATTGCTGGACGACGCAAACTTGCGGGTCGCGCCGAAATCAACCTGAACACACTCGTTTTGGTATTGCAGGCCCAAGCCTACGCGGTCAAGCCGCCTGTCGACCAGATCGTAACGCCACGAGGTAGAAGTGCTCCAATGCTGACTGATGCGGTATTCGCCGTCAAAGGACCATTCCGACTGTGCCTCAAGCCGGTCTTCGTCCGGATCAGTCACAAGCAGAACGTAGGATGCGCCCAGATCCATGCGATTGTTAGACCAACCGGCACGGGCCTCGGCCTTGGAAAACCGGGCCTGATCGTCCAGAAGGCCGCGCGCCGAAAGGGTCAGACCGTTCTGATGCGCGAAGCGTCCGGCCACGAGCCAGTCAGACGCCGTGCCCTGTAGCCCGGACGAGCGGGTGAATTCTGTATCGGCCGTCTCCCGCCAGATCCGTCCTATCGTCAATGCGGCGCTCCAGCCGTCGGGGGCTTGGTGCATCCAGCGCAGGCCAGCAGCAACGGTGCCTCCGTGTTCGCGTCTGTCGGCAGCGGGGAAACGGGACAGGCTGAGCAAGTTGCCTTCGTCAAATTCGACCCGCGTGCTTTCGTCGTTGGGATTGCCCGGACGCTGTCCGCTGACATAGCCCAGTTGCAGCAGCGGTTCGATCACGGTGCGCTGGCCGCGTGGTCCGGTGCGTTCCCATGGCCAGCGCAGTTCTACAGCCACGCCGTGGGTGGCCCGCGCCACATCGCGCACCGAGGTGTTGTCCTGAAAGGTCATGTGCCGGTCGAGCCAGAGGTTCGTGGTCACGCCCGCGCGGATACCGCCTGCCAATGTCCAGCGTTTGCGCCATGATGCTTCGGCACTGATGCGCCCAACGTCGCGGCCGTCCACATCCAGATCAGCATCCGCGCTGTCAAAGGGGATAGAGGAATACCGGTAGTGCCCATGCACAGCTGCTGACAGGCGCAGTTCGCCGCCCAGCGCAGCCGGGAAAAACCGCCGCTCGATCGCGGCATCGCCAATGATGGTTGGTTGCGTGTCGTTATCTTCGAAATCCCGCAGCGACTCATAATGCACCAAGCTTGCGGTAATCAGCTCATCGCGGCGCACGCGCCGCAAATCGACGGTGCTGCTCAGGCGGTCAGCGCCGGTAATGTCGTAGTCGTTCAGATACGAGGCGTCGGAGGTCAGCTTCAGATCGAAGTCCAGCTTGAAATCGCGGGGAAGACGAAACGCGCCTTCGGCAAAAAGATAGCCGCGCGCTTCGCCGGGTTTCAGCGTATCGCTGCTGATCGCGCCGTTTATTTCCAGATCACCATAGGCAAAGGCCCTGCGGTAGCGATAGCCGAGGGACCGCGCCTTGGTCGAAAGATGCGGGGTCAGCGTCAGATCCTGATGGCGGCCAATCGGAATGAAGTAGGGCACCTTGATCCCAAAGCCGAGCAAGGTCGAGCTGTGGAACGTGGGGATCAGGAAACCGCGTGCGCGCTTGAGCGTCGGATCGGGCAGGCGCAGGTGGGGCAGGTAGAAAACCGGCACGTCGAGAACCCGGAACTGCGCTTCGTCAAAATAGAGTTGCCGTTCCACCTGATCGTGAACAACGCGCTTGGCGCGGATCTGCCACAGCGGTGTAGCGTTGTGCCCGCAGACCTGACAGGACGTGACGGCCACGCGGCTCAGTTGGGTGTAGCGGCCATCAACGCGGCGCGCCTCGACCGACGCCAGCTGCAACTGCTGATCCAGAACCAGACGCGCGCCTTTCAGCAACCCGTTACGGAACCCCTGATCCAGCGTGGCTTCATCGGCTAGGATGACATTGCCATCTGCATCCGTGATCCGGATCGGACCTTCGATAATCAGGGTGTCGGTGCTGCGGTCATAGATGATGCGCGTTGCGCTGAGCCGGATTCCACCTTGAAGCGCCTCGACATTGCCCGAGGCCACGAGGCGTTCTTCGTTTTCGACAAAGACTTCGTCGGCCACAAGCAGCGCAGGATCATCCTGCGTTTGTTCTGCCGTACTGTCCTGTGCGAAGGCAGGTTGCACCGAAACGGTGCCCATCAAAGCGGCCGTCAGAACCAAAACACAAAAACGCAAAAGGACAGCAGCAGACATCATCCATCCTCCATATGCAGCACAAGCCCCAAGGCCAAGAGCACCGATGCAAGCGGCGGGACCCAAGCGGCGATAAACGGTGCCAATTGCCCGTTTTCCCCAAGGATTTGAGCGAAATTCCGCACATAGTAGAGCCCAAAGCCGAGCAGCACCGCAGACAAAACCGCCAGACCGGTTCGGCCCAACCGGGTGGGCCGCATCGTGAAACCCGCGCCAATCAGAACCATGGCCATCAAAAAGACCGGACGCGCCAGCTCCATCTGATACCAGACAACGTGGCGCCGGGCGGAAAAGCCGGCGTCGGACAGCTCATTGATAAAGGCCGGCAGATCCCAGATGGCAATCGCCGAGGGACGTCCGAAACGGTCGCGAATGCTGTCTTGGGTCAGCGTCGAGGGCAATCGCAGTGTCGCATGGTTTTTGGCCCCAACTTCGGGGTTCAACCCGGCAGCCAATGGCCAGGCTTTGGCTTGGTGCAGCAGCCATGCGCCGTCTTCCAGTCTGGCTTCGCGCGCGGTGATACGCTGCGCGGGGCCGCCGTTGGGCGCATAGGTGACAAAGCTGACATCAAACAGAACGGTCGCGTCTGTACTGGCGCGCTGGGCGTGGATCACGCTTTGCCCCTCGGGGCCGCCTTGTCTCAGCCACAGACCTTCGGCACCGATGGACAGGACCGATGCGTCGCCCGAGCGATAGCTTTCGCGCAGATCAGCATAACGTTTGGAGGTTGCGGCCACGATGGGGTTCATCACGGCCACTGCCATCGCCCCGATCAACGCAGCAACCATCACAGGGGCCACAAGCACCGCCAGCCCTGATCGGCCCGACGCCCGCGCCACGACCAGCTCGGACGACCGGGCAAGACCCAAAAACAACGCAATGGTGGACAGGATCATAACCAGCGGCAAAATCTGATAGAGTCCTTCGGGAAGCTTCAACCCGACAAGCTGCAGGACCTGCGCAAAGCTGACGCCATCAGGCAGGCTGCGCAATTCCTCGACCAGATCGAGCAGACCCTGAAAAATGCCAAAGACGGCAAAGAGCCCCAGAAAGAGCCAAAGGAACCGGCGCGCAAAATAGAAATGCAGGATCATGCAGGCGCCTCCTGCTCGGACAGGTCCGGCTTGGACTTGCGCGGGCGGAAAGGCCGGGCCGCCCGCATCAGCAGAACCCAGACAATCGACAGCCCCACGACGCTGGGCAGATAAACCAGCGGCCAAAGCGCCGGGTTGCCTCTGACCGGATCAGAAACAGCGCTTTCCACGAGTTTGATAAGCACCAAAAGAAAGATCGCACCGACGATCTGCCGGGTCGCGCCCAGCCGTGAATAGCTGCCGCTGATGAGGGCCGAAAACCCGATCAGCGCTGCAACAATGCTGAGCAAAGGCAGCTGGAACCGTTCATGCGCTTCCTGCAGCACTTCGCCTGGGTCTTTCTTGCTCTCCTGTGCGATGGCATCTGTCTGACCCAGCAACTCAAGCGTGGGGATATACTCCAGCTTGCGCCGTTTTGGTTTGCCAGGCTGCACCAGTGCGGAAATATCGTAGCTGAGATCCGAGAAATTCGTGGTCGACAAACGCTGGGATTCGATTTCCAACGTCTGCGCCATTCCGGTCAGCATGACCAGTTTCGGGCCTTCATCGTCACGCAGCAGAAAGGCCCGGTCGGCGGTGTAGATGACCTCGCGCTTTTCCTGCCGCCGGTCCGACAACAGAACATCCCGCAATTCGCCGGTTTCGGTGATTTCCCGGATGTAGAAGGTAATGCCCTTGGCTGGGTGTAGGAACGCGCCTTCGCGCAACAACCGGGCACTGACCGAGCTGGAGATTTCCTGTTCGCGCAGACGCAGCTGTTCCAGCGATGCGGGCACCAGCACATGGGCCAGAATGCTGCCCATCAGACTGATCAATATTCCGAAGGCAAGGATCGGTCGCGCCAGACGCCAGGGTGAATAGCCAACGGATCGCACCACGGTCAGTTCTGAATCGCCCGACAGCCGGTGCGTGACATAGACCGCTGCGGCAAAGGCGGCCATGGGCAGGACCAAGGCGATAACCGAAGGCAGGGACAGCGCGGTGAATTCCAGAAACACACCGGCGGTGTGGCCATCCGCGATTAAACGATCAAACAGCACCACAGCCCGGTTGACCCAATAGACGGACACCAGAACGAGGGCAAAGAACCCGAACAATACCATGAGTTGCGACAGCATATATCTGTCGAATCGTTGCACTGTGACGGTCCCCCCAGAACCAGATGTTGTGCCTGAACACTAGCCGATCACGACCGGCGGGGAAAGGCGGCTCTGGTCATTGGGGGCGGGTCGGACTAACTCTTGGCAAGGATCAGCTTAGAGGATTACGCATGACCGACCTGCGCGACATTACATTTGCCGAATTGGATCTGGATTCACTGGCGACAGCCGAAGGCTGCGTGGCCATTCCGATCAACGCCGAAAAAACCATGAGCCCGGCTGCGCGCAGGCTGAATCGTTTGACCAAGGGGGCAGTACAGCGCGCGCTCGATTCCAAGGCTTGGGAGGATTTGAGCCAGTCCGAAGCCGTGGTGCTGGACTATCCGGTTGGTATGGCCGCGGACAAACTCTGCCTTGTGAAACTGGAACGCCGCCCGGCTGTTCAGGATGCCCGCAAGGCAGGTGCGACGATTGCGATTCAAGCCGGATCGCGTAAAGTCCTGATTGCTCAGGGCAATACCACACGCGCCGACGAAGTTGCTCTGGGGCTGGCCTTGCGCGGTTATGGATTTGACGCGCGCAAGAGCAAGCAGTCGGATGCTTCGGGGGCTGCCGTGTTTGCCTGTGCGAAACCTGATGAAGCCACGCAGGCTTTTGTCGCCGGGCGCGCAGTGGCTGAAGGGGTCTTCTTTACCCGCGATCTGGTGTCCGAGCCGGCCAACGTGCTGACCACCACCGAATTTGCCACGCGCCTCGAAGCGCTGCGTGATCTGGGTGTCGAGGTCGAAGTGCTGGACGAGCCGGAGCTGGAAAAGCTGGGTATGGGGTCGCTGTTGTGTGTCGGGCAGGGGTCCGACAGCCCGTCCAAGGTTGTGATCATGCGCTGGAACGGCGGTACGGGCGCGCCTTTGGCTCTGATTGGCAAGGGGGTTGTCTTTGATACTGGCGGCATCAGCCTGAAACCGGCGGGCGGCATGGAAGACATGACCATGGATATGGGCGGCGCAGGCGTGGTCTCTGGCGTGATGAAGACGCTGGCAATGCGCAAGGCCAAGGCCAATGTGGTGGGTCTTGTCGGTCTCGTTGAGAACATGCCATCGGGCAATGCAACGCGCCCCGGTGACATCGTCACGTCCATGAAGGGTGACACGATCGAAGTGATCAACACCGACGCCGAAGGCCGGTTGGTTCTGGCCGATGTAATGTGGCACGCGCAGGAAAACGAAAAACCTGCCGCCATGATCGATCTGGCGACCCTGACCGGGGCTTGCATCATCGCGCTGGGCCATGAGAACGCAGCCGTCTTTGCCAATGACGATGGCTTTGCAGGCGACTTCCTAAAGGCGGCCAATGCCGAAGGCGAAGGCGCCTGGCGCCTGCCATTGGGCAAAGCTTATGACGATATGCTCAAGAGCCAGAAGGCCGACATGAAGAATGTGGGCGGACGGCCTGCCGGATCGATTACCGCTGCGCAGTTCCTGCAGCGGTTTGTTCAGGATGGCATGCCGTGGATTCACCTCGATATTGCCGGCGTGGCCCAAGTGACCAAACCAACGGATCTGGCGCCCAAGGGCGCCACCGGCTGGGGGGTTATGGCGCTTGATCGTTTGGTTCGCGACAAGTTCGAGGGTGAATAACCTTTGGGCGCGGCGTATTTCTACCACCTGACGCGAGCACCGCTCGAAGTCACATTGCCCCTGCTGCTGGAAAAATCGCTGGCGGCAGGGTGGCGGGTGGCAGTGCGCGGCACCGAAGCTGCACGACTGGAATGGCTGGATCAGCAGTTGTGGCTGTCGCCAGAGGATGGGTTCTTGCCCCACGGTCTGGCCGGGGGTCCGCATGACGCGGACCAGCCGATCCTGTTGACAACAGGTGCCGCGGCCAATGATCCGTCCTGCCTGATGAGCGTGGATGGTGCCGACATTTCGGCCGAGGACGTCAACGCGATGGAGCGGGTTTGTGTGCTGTTTGACGGTCATGATCCAGAGGCTCTGGATCGTGCGCGCGGCCAGTGGAAAGCCCTGACCACCGCGGGCTGCGCCGCGCAATATTGGTCAGAGGAATCCGGACGATGGGAAAAGAAAGCTGAATCCGATGCAGCCAGCGGCTGAGCGTCGGCCCATTTTTTCTTGGGCTCTTGGAGTACACATGGCCAAGAGCGGAAGAACGCGGAACCGGTCTTAGCGCTCCAGAACCAACCGGTCGCCGGATATCTCGATCCGGTCGAAGCGCTGCAAATAAGACATCCCGAGCAACGATTGATCCATGCGTCCTTCGTTCACATAGGCGCGAACGCCCTGATCGGTGAACGGGCCAAAGCCGACCTCTTTCAGGGTCACCGGCGCGGTGCGGACGATCCCGTTGGCTGTCATGGCTTCGGAGAAGAACACCAAGCTGGCTTCGTCCAGACCAGCCCGTTCCGCATCCTGACGGGTCAGAACCACCGAGGTTGCGCCAGTGTCGACCACAAAGCGTACAGGCGCGCCGTTCAGATCGACGGTCGCATAATAATGTCCGTCCGGGTTCCGGGGCAGTTCGATCCGCCCATCCTCGACAAAGGCGACCTGTCTTTGGGTGACGGTGCGCGAAATGTCCTCCCACAGTCCGACCACCGCAATGGTTCCCAGAATGATAAAACCCCAGGCGGCGGCCTGTTTGACTTTGGTGGACAGGCTGTCGCGGTTCTGAACAAAGAACCAAAACCCCAGCACCGATGCCAAGAGCACCAGATAAATCAGGTTTCCAACTTCGAAAGAGTCCATGGGTGATCCTGTGTTGTCCTGTGCTCAATGTATGAACCGGGCGCGCGATTGCCAGCCCTTGGTGCAAGGCTCAGCCCAGTGCGGACAGACCAAAGTCGCGCAGACCGTCCAGCACAAACTGGACCGAAAGCGCCGCCAGCAACATGCCCAGCAGGCGGGTGACCACGGTGATGCCCGTTCGTCCAAGCCCGCGTTCGATGGGGCCGGCCGTCAGGAACAGCAACAGCGCGATCAGCACAACAAAGCCCATGACCGCCAGCACACCCAATTGCTGTGTGATATCCTGTGCGTCGCCAGCCAAAAGGATGATCGACGCAATCGCGCCGGGACCCGCGATCAGCGGGATAGCCATAGGAAATACGGATGGATCGGGAAATTCTTCGGCTTCACTTTGGTCTTCGCGCCGTTTGGTGCGCCGTTCAAACAGCATGTCGAGCGCGGTCAGGAACAACAAAATGCCGCCCGCAATCCGGAACGCAGGCATGCCGATCCCGATAAAGCCGAGAACGGCCTCGCCGAAAAATGCAAACAGCGTCAGGACGATAAAGGAAATCACGCAGGCACGAATGGCAACCGCACGCCGGTGTGCCGCATCACTGCCTTGCGTCAACGCGATGAACATCGGCGTCAGGCCGATGGGGTCAATGACAACAAAGAGCGTTGCAAAGGCCGTTATGAAAAATGCTGCGTCCATAGGGCAGGGCTATCGACTCGAATGCCGGCTGTCCAGATCGGGCTGATGCATCATCCTTCTGCCTTCTCCAGCCGCTCCACGGCGGCTTCCCAGAGGCTTTCGGCTTTGCCCAGCCCTTCCATCACTTCGGCGTATTTGCGGTTCCAGGTTGCCAACTCACCCACGCGCGTGTCTTCGTAAAGAGCAGGGTCAGCCAGTTTCTTGGCCAGTTTGTCGCGCATCTCTTCGATCTTTTCAACGCGTGCCTCGCATTTGCGAACCTCGCTACGCATTTCGAGAATCTGATCGCGCGATGGCCGGGCCGGTTTGGGTTTGTCCGCTTTTGCTGGTTTCACCGGCTTGTCCGGGGTCAGCAGCATACTGCGATAGGCATCCAGATCTTCTTCGTAGGGGCGCACGGTGCCGCCCGAGACCAGCCAAAGCCGGTCAGCCACCATCGAAAGCAGGTGCATGTCGTGACTGACGAGGATCACAGCGCCGGAATAGGCGGTCAGCGCTTCGATCAGTGCTTCGCGGGATTCGATGTCGAGGTGGTTCGTCGGCTCGTCAAGGATCAGCAGATGCGGCGCGTCCAATGTGGCGAGCAAAAGGGAAAGACGCGCTTTTTGTCCGCCCGAGAGCCGTGCAACTTCGGTGTCGCTTTGTGCTGCTTGCAGGCCAAAGCCCGCCAATGTGGCGCGCAGTTTGGCAGGCGGAGTGTCCGGCCGTTCCCGCTGAAGATGCTGCAGAGGTGTTTCGTCCAGATAAAGCTCATCCACTTGATGCTGTGCGAAATAGCCGATCCGCAGTTTCGAAGAGCGCCCCATACGCCCTTCGATCAGGGGCAGGCGGTCCGAGAGCAACTTGGACAGAGTCGATTTGCCCTGACCGTTCTTGCCAAGCAGCGCGATGCGATCATCCTGATCGATCCGCAGGTTAAGCCGGTTCAAAATGACGGTTTCGCCATAGCCGGTTGAGCCACCCTCGATATTGATGATGGGCGGTGACAGCTCATCCGGTTGTGGAAATTTGAACACCCGTTTGGCCGCCTCTTCCGGGGGTGTGACCATATCCATGCGTTCGATCATCTTCAGACGCGCCTGCGCCTGCTTGGCCTTGCTGGCCTTGGCGCGGAACCGATCGACAAAGCCTTGCAGGTGCGCGCGCCGCTCTTGTTGCTTTCGAGCGGTGGCGGTCAGCTGCGCGCGGCGTTCCGCACGCTGTTTGGCAAAGCCGTCGTAGGGCACGCCGTAGTAGGTCAGCTTGCGGTCCTCGAGATGCAGAATGCTGCCGACTGCGCGGTTGAGCAGGCCACGGTCGTGGCTGATCACGATCACGGTGTGCGGGTATCTGGCCAGATAGCTTTCCAGCCAGAGCGCGCCTTCGAGATCGAGATAGTTGGTCGGCTCGTCCAGCAGCAGCAGATCAGGCTGAGCAAAAAGCACCCCGGCCAGCGCCACGCGCATCCGCCAACCTCCGGAAAAGGCAGAGCAGGGCATGCGCTGTTCGGCGTCGTCAAACCCCAAACCCTTGAGAATCGTAGCCGCGCGGGCTTCGGCGCTCCAGGCGTCGATATCGGCAAGCCGGGTTTGCACCTCGGCCATGCGTTCGCCCGTGGCGGTTTCGGATTCGCGCATCAGCGCATCGCGTTCCACATCGGCCTCAAGCACCGTATCGATCAGCGAGGTGTCCGAAGCGGCCACTTCCTGAGCGACCCCGCCGATTCTCGCGCGGGAGGGCAGGGTGATGCTGCCGCCGTCCAGTGTCAGGTCGCCCTTGATCAGGCGGAACAGCGTGGTTTTCCCCGCGCCATTGGGCCCGACGAGCCCGACCTTGTGACCATCCGGGATGGTGGCAGAGGCCTCTTCGAACAAAGGGCGGCCTTCGACCGAGTAGTTTATGGATTCAATGCGCAACATAGGACGCGCTCTAGCAGAGGACCGGGGGCTATGCTAGCCGGGGTCATGACCAAGCATGCGCCCCATCTGATAACCTTCGTGTTGCTGACGGCGCTGACGGTCATCAGCACCACGATGTTTCTGCCCGCGCTGCCGGCCATGCAGTCCGAATTCGGCGTCGACGAAGCCACGATCGGCCTGTCGGTGACAGCCTACATGATCGCGGCCGCAGGATTGCAACTGCTGCTGGGGCCGCTGTCCGACAGGGTTGGGCGCAGGCCTGTGATTGTGTCGGTTCTGTCAATCTATGCGACCTCGTCCCTGGTCTGTGTCTTCGCGCAGGATATCGTTGTTTTTCTGGCGGCGCGCACGGTTCAGGCGGTTGCCATGACGGCCGGTATTCTGGTGGCTGCCATGGTGCGCGATCTGTTCGACGGGCCGATGGCGGCCGCCAAGCTGGCCACCATATCCTCGGCCATGGCCATTGTGCCCATGATGGCGCCCGTCCTGGGCGGATTTCTGGATGTGCAATTTGGGTGGCGCTCGATTTTTGTTTTTTACGCGCTGACCGGGGCCGGGCTTTTGATCTGGGTGCTGCGTGATCTGGCTGAAACCCGACCGGACCGCACTGCCGAGATACCCGAACGCCACCGGATGCTGCTGCGCGAGGCGCGGTTCTGGGCATTCGCATTTTGTCAGGCGCTGGGGGCCGGTGGGTTTTACGTGTTCCTTGTTGGCTCGCCCTTTGTAGCCGCGGCGCTCTATGGGCTTGATTCCGGGCAAATCGGGATTGGGCTAGGCTCAGTAACAATGGGCTTCATGGCGGCCTCGGCCTTGTCAGCGCGTACGGTTCACCGGTTTGGGCCGTTTCGCCTGATTGTTGTGGGGCGCCTTGCCTCCTTGCTTGGGCTGGGCGCGGGATTTGTGGTCTTTTCAATCACCACGCCGCCGGTTTGGGTTTTCTACGCAGTCACGATCTGGGTGGGTGTCGGCAATGGCCTGACGCTGGCGAATGCCAACGCGCTGGCGCTGGCGGTTCGACCCCGGTTGGCCGGAACGGCATCGGGCATCTGCGGAGCTTTGGGCAATCTGGTGATTGCGGCCATGTCCATGGTGACGACGATCGCCTTGGCGGACGAGGCCAGCGCAACGCGCCTGCTGCTGCTTTTGATGGGCGTGGTCGGGGCATCGCTGTTTTCGGCTATTCTGGGCCACAGGCTTGATCGAGGACAGGGGCAGGGCGCATAGGTCTTTCCAAGGACAAAGACCCGTGATACGCGTGCGCCGAATTTTGACCTGCCGGAGCTTTCCGGCCTATCCACAGGAGTGAGACCAATGGCCCTTGAGCGCACGTTCTCGATCATCAAGCCCGATGCAACCCGCCGCAACCTGACCGGCAAGATCAATGCCAAGTTCGAAGAGGCAGGTCTGCGCATTGTCGCACAAAAGCGCATCCACCTGAGCAAGGCGCAGGCTGGTGAATTCTACAAAGTCCACGCAGAGCGCCCGTTCTACGACGAACTGTGTGAATTCATGGCCTCCGCGCCGATCGTTGCGCAGGTTCTCGAAGGCGAAAACGCCATCACCAAGAACCGTGAAGTCATGGGCGCCACAAACCCGGCAGATGCCGCGGCTGGCACCATCCGCGCAGAATTCGCTGAGTCCGTTGGCGAAAACTCGGTTCACGGCTCGGACGCGCCTGAGACAGCCAAAGAAGAAATCGCCTATTTCTTCTCCGGTCTCGAACTGGTCGGCTAATCGCCGAACTGACGAACACGTCAAGAAAGCCGCGACCGAAGGGTCGCGGCTTTTTCTTTGGGCGGGCAGAAGGCCCTGATCAAATCAGAAAATCGCTTTCCGTGAGGTCCATCAGCCCTGTCAGCTCAATCTCGAAATCCGCCGCGCCGTCGCCGTCGCGGTCGGCTTGCACGATGGTATTCCCGCCGACTTGTTCATAGCGCAGCTCGCCGCCCGTGCCGGTGAAGGCCGCGTCGCCGATGAAGTCGAAGCCCTGCTTGAAGCCCTGCGTGATGTCGGCGTCGATGCGGCTCAGCTCAATGCGATCCTCACCCGCGACAAAGTCAGTGATCACGTCTCGGTTGCCATCGCCCACGCCCGATTCAGCCGCGTTGAAGTAGATATAGCGGTCGCGCCGTCCGGCATCATCTCCGCCGGTCATGATGTCCGCGCCGAGCCCGCCATAGAAGGCATCCGCGCCTGCCTCACCAAAGAGCATGTCATCGCCCGCGCGGCCATAGAGGCGGTCTGAAACGCCGCCGGTGCGGAAGATATTGTCGCCCGCATCGCCGCGCAGCTGATCGATGCCATCGCCAGTCTGGAATTCCTCGATGCTGATGAAGGTATCACCCGCCGCGTCGTTAAAGCTGATCGCCGGGTTCTGAAGATCGACCCGCACGGACCGATCCGCCGATGCGTAACTGGCAATGTCATAGCCATCGCCGCCATCGATCACATCGCCGCTGCCACCGCCGTCGAGCGTGTCATCGCCATCGCCGCCTTCGAGCGTGTCGACGCCGTCGCCGCCCAGCAAGTAGTCATCCGAGCCACCCGCCTGCAACAAATCATCCCCGGCGCCGCCATCCAGCGTGTCCATGCCACTGTCGGTGATGAACACATTGTCTGCATCGTCCCCGGTCACGGTAGCATCCCAAGACCCGATCATCGTAAAGTTCTCGATCTCTGAAACTTCGTCAGCACCGATTGTCCCATCCAAACGCCCATGGAAACCAGCGACGGCGTCAAACCTGAGCACATCATCTGCTAGTCCTGTCACATCGGTGATGAGCAAATCCGTGCCTGGACCGCCAATAAAGGTATCCGAGCCGCCATTGTTCACGATGGTATCGTCGCCTGCCAGCGCGTCGACCAGTTCATCTGCAGAGGTGCCCACGAGGCTGTCGTTGCCCGGGGTGGGGGTCGAGGAAACCGGTGGGTCATCCAGCGAGCCTTCGGCACCGGGCAGGATCAGTTCATAGGCGTTGCCGGACAGCAAAATGGCTGAGTTGTTGTCGATCCGGATGGCCTGACTGGCGCCAGCGCCAAAGGCCGCGTCCATTTCGTCAATCAGGTTGCCGTCATTGTCATATTCCCGCAGTCGGCCTTCGTTGACGAAACTGGGTGAGAACGAAAACACTGTGTAGCCAATGATAAAGCCGCTTTGCGTGGCGATCAGCAAAGGCGTATCCTGATTGCCGCCGGTGATCGTATTCACCAGCGTGGAATCCACGCTGAGCGTTCCGTCAGAATTGTAGATCTTGAACCAGACCGATGTACCATCATCGTCTTCTGGCTGCGTTCCTGCATCGGTCCAGACAACGACGACCCGGCCGTCTGACAGGGTTTCGACCTGAACAGAGGGCGGCACGCCAAAGCCCGTGCCTTCGGCGTCGCTGACTTCGAACGGGGCGACCACCTGATTGCCCTGAAGGTCAAAAATCTGCAGGTAGGTTGAGCCCGCTTCGCCTGCCTGACTGTCGACATAAGCATAGAAGATATGGCCATTGGAAACCGTTACGTCTGATCCGTGCTGTTGGACTGCTGAAAATCCACGGCCACCGACGGTATCACCTGTGTGAAGAACTGTTCCGTCAGCATCGGTGATCAGAACCTCGTCGCCTTCGAAACTGAAAGGCACGACAAATATGTTTCCGTCCGGCAGAGAATGGGCGGTGTAGATCATTGAGTTGTCGGTCACGCTGAACGCGCCGGACGTCACTTCGGTCGGGGCGCCTGTCGCAGCCCCGGTGGCAAGATCGATGGTTACGATGTAGTTGGTGATCGTCGTGGGCAGGGGATCGGCGTCGCGCACCTGATAGTAGATGTTGAACGTTCCATCGCCATTGTCGTGCACATGATAGGGACGCAGATCACCCAGCCCAAGGCCGCTGGCGTCTGCATATTCCGTTGCCGAAAACACAACACCGTCGTCGTTGATTGCTGCAACCATATTGCCAGAAACATATACGGCCGCGTCATCAACCCGATACGTGCCGCCGCTGCCGGTGGTTGTTGATACACCGGACAGCCCAATGGAAACCGGCGCACCGTCAAATGAAATGGTCATATCTTGTCCCCGTTCAAATGCTTGTCTTTAAAGTCGTGATGGCACCGGATTTGAAACAAGGAAACGACCTGCGTCAATGGTTTCTTGTACGCGCCGGGCCTGCGTTGGTGTGCGGCCCGGCGCGACTTTGAGATCAAATCAGAAAATCGCTTTCCGTCAGGTCCATCAGACCCGTCAGCTCAATCTCGAAATCTGCCGCGCCGTCGCCATCGCGGTCGGCTTGCACGATGGTATTCCCGCCCACCTGCTCGTAGCGCAGCTCGCCGCCGGTGCCGGTAAAGGCAGCGTCGCCGATGAAGTCGAAGCCCTGCTTGAAACCCTGCGTGATGTCGGCGTCGATGCGGCTCAGCTCGATCCGGTCTTCGCCGGCGACAAAGTCAGTGATCACGTCGCGGTTGCCGTCGCCCACGCCCGATTCCGCGGCGTTGAAATAGATGTAACGGTCGCGCCGTCCGGCATCGTCGCCGCCGGTCATGATGTCCGCGCCGAGCCCGCCATAGAAGGCATCCGCGCCTGCCTCACCAAAGAGCATGTCATCGCCCGCGCGGCCATAGAGACGGTCTGAAACCCCACCGGTGCGGAAGATATTGT